>DASQIG010000052.1:0-6346 GCA_035631735.1 Burkholderiales bacterium
ACAACCTCGTCAAGTCGGTGAAGAACTACAAGGCGCAGGAAGTGCGCGGCGGCCTCGGCAAGGGCGGCCGGCTCGGCGTCGGCAAATAGCGATTCCTTAGCGCACTGAGAACGGTGCGTGGTACGGCCGGCCGAAGGGCACTCCGGCGAGCACGCTCTGTACCGGCCGGAGGTAGGCGTTGCCCGAGCGCTTGTTGTTGCGCGTGTCGACGAACTCGACCGGCCCGTTGACGATCTCGACGAGCGATGCATCGGCGGGCGCGCCGACCTGCAGCGTCCCGAGTTTCGGCAGCCGGTTGATGATCGCGCCGGGAACGCTCGAAGCCATGCGCAGCACCTGCTCGAGCGGCAGGCGGAGCGCGAGGAACTTGCTCATCACCCACGTGAGGTAAGGCATCCCGGGCGTGTTGCCCGAGACGACGTGGATGTCGGAGGAGATGGTGTCCGGGAGCAAGCCCTCGCGCATCGCCGCTTCGGCCACCGTGAAATCGAAGCTGCCGCCGCCGTGGCCGACGTCGAAGATGACGCCGCGCTTCTTCGCCGCGTGTGCCTCGGCCAGGATCTTCCCGTCCTGCACGATGTTGGTGAAGCGCCCGGCGTTGTTCGGCGCGCCGCTGAAGCAGTGCGTGAGGATGTCGTCCTTGCGCAGTGTGTTGAGGATCTCGCGCATCAGCTCCGGCGTCGCCACGCCGCCGATATGGCACATCACGCGTGCGCCGCCGCCCGCGATCTCGGTGGCGCGAATCGCGCGCTTGAGCGGCTCGAGGCCCGCCTGGTTGATCACGTTCTCGGACATGCGCACCTTGACGCCGATCGCGATGTCGGCGTTCTCGGCCACGGTCTTGCCGCATTCCTCGGGATGCGCGAAGCCGAGATGGAACAGCTCGGGCTCCGGGAAGCCGGCGAGCCCGATGTTCGCGATGTGCACGAACGCGTAGAGGCGAGTGCGCGTTTGCGCCTGCACGTAGCGCCGGAACGCCGCGAAATTGTTCGCGCCCGCATCGCCCGCGGACACCATGGTGGTGGTTCCCTGGTAGGGCACCAGCTCGTCTGCGGGGATGCCGAGCGCCGAGCCGTAGGGGTACACGTGCGCATGCAGATCGACCAGCCCGGGCAGCACCAGCCGCCCGGACGCATCGAGTATGCGCAGCGCGCGGCTCGCCGGGATGTCCGCGTCCAGCGCTTCGATCCTGCCGAAGCGCATGCCGATGTCGCGCTTCGCGCGCAGGTTCTGGCTCGGGTCGAACACCTCGCCGCCCTTGATGACCAGGTCGAACTTGTCCTGCGGTCCCATCGCGGCGCGCACCGCGATGCTCACGCCGCTCACCGCCAGCGCGGCGCCCATCCCGGCGACGAAGCGCCGCCGACCTTGCCGTGTCATGTGTCCCTCCTCCAATTAATCAGTGCCTGACCCTGATTTCCGGAGTTCGGGCTCCGTCCCCGAACTCGTGTCCCATCGAGCAGTTGCGCCCCGCGGCTTTCGCCGCATAGAGGGCGCGGTCGGCGCGCGCGATCCACGCGCCATGATCATGATCGTCGAGGCTGACCGCGGCGAAGCCGATGCTCGCGGTGACGCGCACGCCGCGGCGCGGCTCGATGACCGAGGACTCGATCTTGCGGCGGATGCGCTCGGCGATCGCCGCTGCGCCGGCCGCGTCGATGCCGGGCAGCACCACGCCGAACTCCTCGCCGCCGTAGCGTCCCGCGATGTCGTGCAGCCGCAGCGTGTCGCGCAGGATCGTCCCCACCGCGCGCAGCGCGGCGTCGCCGGCCTGGTGGCCGTGCGCGTCGTTCACCGCCTTGAAATGATCGAGGTCGAGCATCAGCACCGCGGAGGAGTGGCCGATGCGGCGGCAGCGCTGGAACTCGGTGGCGACCGCCTGCTCCCAGTGCGTGCGGTTCATGAGCCGCGTCAGCCCGTCGATGGTCGAGAGCGTCGCGAGGACGTCGTTCTGCTGGCGCACGCGGCGCGCCAGGCGATAGGCGATGTAACCGACCGTGGGCGGATAGGCGAGCAGCAGCGGCAGGCTCGCCAGCACCGCGACGAAGCCCGAGTCGAGGTGCAGCCAGAAGTTATTCACCAGCGCAACCAGCGCCCCGGCGGCGATCTGCGCGTTGAGGCAGCGCGCGAGAAAGCGCACGCCGCCGACCGCCGCCTTGTCCATCGCCAGCATCGCGACGAGCACCGCGCTCGGCACCAGGTTGAAGCCGATCGCCGCCACCCAGGCGCCGCCGCAGGCGGAGTCGAACATCAGGTTGTGCAGCTCCGCGCGATACGGATCGTGGCTCACGCGCGCGACGCGATAGGCGAGGTGCGGCCAGGCGAAGCCGTTCAGCGCGAGCAGCACCCAGGCCCAGAGCGGCGCATGCGCTTCCCACAGGCCGCCGCCGACGGCGAGCGTGCCGACGCCAAGGCCCAGCACGCGCGGCAGGTACATGCGGCGCGCGAAGCGCAGCCCTTCTTCCACCGTGCGCTCGAGAGGCCGCAGGCCGTCGAGCGTTTTCGTGCCGTCCATTGCTGCCTGCTCCCTTTTGCTATTCTGCCTGCCCGCCGGCTACCGTGGAGGCACGATGAATAAGCCTGCCTGGATTTTTACAGCCGCGACTCTGCTCACGGCGCTCGCTGGCAGCGCGCTGCCACAAACCGCCTCGCCGAAGGCGGCAGCGAGCGGGACGGTGCTCATCACGCTCGGCACGCGCGGCGGGCCGCTTCCGACGCGCGGCCGCACGCAGTCGGCGAACCTGCTGGTCGTCAACGAGGCGCTCTACCTCATCGACGCCGGCGACGGCGTCACGCGGCGCATCGTCAAGTCGGGGTACGACTTCCGCCAGGTCGGCCGCGTGTTCATCACGCATGCGCACAGCGACCACACCATGGGCCTCGCGACGCTGCTCGTTTCGCAGTGGGAATACCAGCGCCGCGAGCCGACCGTCGTCTATGGCAGCGGCGCCGAAGCGCTGGTCAAGGGAGCGATCGCCTACCTGACGCCGAACGCCGAGATCCGCTGGGCCGAAGGCAAGCGCACCCGGATGGCGGAAGTGTTCCGCGGCCAGGAGGTCGCGCCCGGCGCCGTCTACCAGGACGCGAACGTGCGCGTCACCGCGGTCGAGAACTCGCACTTCAACTTTGCGCCCGACACGCCGGGCTATGGCAAGTACCGCTCGTACTCGTACCGCTTCGAGACGCCCGGGCGCGTGGTGGTCTTCAGCGGCGATACGGGACCGTCCGAAGCGCTCACCAATCTCGCCAGGGACGCCGACGTGCTGGTCAGCGAAGTCACCGTATTCGATGACGTGATCGAGCTCCTCAAGCGTAACGGCGCCTGGCAGGCGAAGACCGTGGCCGAGCAGGTAAGCTGGATCCGCCATATGCGCGAGGAGCACGTGACGCCGGAGCAGGTCGGGCGCATGGCGGCCGCCGCCGGAGTGAAGAGCGTGGTGCTCAGCCATTTTTCGCCGGGCGTCGACCGCCGGGACGACTACCAGCGCTATGCCGTCGAGGCGCGCAAGTTCTTCTCCGGCCACGTGGTGGTCGCTAAGGACCTGATGCAGTTCTGACGAGCTGCACGCTCTGGCGCAGCTGCCCGCCGACCAGCGCCGCTCGCGCGACGCGCACTCGCCCCGGCGCCCAGCCGGCGAACTCCGCGGTGCCGACGCCCGGCGGCGCGGGCGCGGGCGGCAGCACGCGCAGCGTCCATCCCGCCTTCTGCTTGCGAAAGAGCCAGAGCTCACGCCACCCGTCCAGCGGCTGCACGGCAACCGCAAGCGCAGTGCCTTCGCGATTCGCCACGGCGGACGCGGGCCACACCAGCCCGTGGGTGCAGCGCCGCGCCAGCTCCTCGCGCTTCGCGCTACGCAGCGCTACGCAGGTCCGGCCATCATCGCCCGCCGTGGCGGTGACATGGATGCTCTGCGCTGTCACCGGCCGCGCGAGCGCTACGCGCACCGCAGCCACCCGCAGCGTCGCTTCCGCATGCGGGCGCCGGTCCGCATCCGCGAGCTCGCTCGCCTGGACCGCCGCCAGCGCCTTCAGCGCCCGCTCGGCCGCCTCCGCGCCATCTTCACCTTTGCGCGCGCGCTGGTACGCCACGCTCGACCAGAGCGCGGCGCGGCGAATCAGCACCCGGCTGCGCAGATAGGCCGGCAGCTTCGCTTCATCGAGGCTGCCGACGAGCTCGGCGAGTGTCAGCTCGGGCCTGGTGCACGCCGGGTCGGAAAGCGCGAGCATCGCTCGAGCGCGCTGCTCTTCCGTCGCGTGCAGCCCGAGGATCTTGCGGTACGCCGCGCCATCGTAGCAAAGGCGCATGCGGCCGCTTACTTCCACGGTGACGAAGCGCACGCCGTAGCTCGCGGCGACGTCGAGATGCGCGGACACTGCGGCCGCCTTCTGCAAGCGCGTCGCCATCGCCTGGCGCGCGAGGCGCTCGGCGAGCGCGCCCATCGCCTCGAGCGCTGCCACGCCGTCGGGGCCGTTGAGCTGCTCGGGCGCGGCGGCTTCTATATAGGCGGCGGCGATGCCGATGCCGAGCGCCTCGCTCCCCGGCAGGTCGCGCAGGAACCCGAGCACCGCGAGCAGCTCCGGCGTCTCGTCTTCGCTCAACGCGAGCCGGCGCACCTGGCTCGCGCGCACATAGCCGCCGCGCTCGCGCGTGTAGTCCCACACCTGGAGATAATCGAGCCGCTCGCCGCGCACCTCCAGCGTCTCGCCCTGCCAGAGCACCGCGCTCGCCGCGGCCGCGGCGCCGGGTGTCGGCCTGAGCGGCGTCTCGTCCTGCAGCACGATGGCAAAGCCTTGGGCCTTCGCCAGCAGTGGCGCGAGCAGCGCCACGATGACAAGAAAGCGCGTCATGGCTTGCGCCCTCCGCCGAGGAGCGTCGCGCCGATGAAGCCCTGGTCCGCGGGCGGCGGCGCGATGATCACCTGGATCTTGTCCGAGAGCTTGTCGGCGAGCGTCTTCTGGATCAGCAGCGGATGCCGCGAGACCAGGGCGCCTTCGCGCTCCATCTGCGCCGCATTCGCCCTGCCGACTTTCTCCAGCCGGTAGGCTTCCGCGTCCGCCAAGCGCTGCCGTGCGCTCGCTTCGCCGTCGGCTTCGATGCGCCGCGCCTGAGCCGAACCCTTGGCGCGCCGGATCTGCGCCACGCGCTCGGCCTCGGCCTCCAGCCGGCGCTGCTCGACCTGGCGCTGTTTCAGCGGCAGCACGTGCTTCATCGCCTCGTCCTGCCCGCGCGCGGCGATCACCTGCTCGAGCGCGGAGGCCTCAGCCGCCTTCTCGCGGCGCACGCGCAACGCTTCGGCCTCGAGCTCCGACTCGCGTACGCGCTTCTCCTTGAGCTCGAGCGTGAAGCGCATCTTCTCGCTCGCGAGCTCCTCGGCGAGGAGCGCTTCCAGCCCGCGCTTGTAGTCGGGCGGCAGATCCACCTTGCCAATCAGCACGTCGCGCAGCGCCACGCCGTCCGCGGCGAGCTTGGGCGCGAGCTCGGTCTCGATCGCCTGCTGGATCTCGGCGCGCTTGCCGGAGAAGATCTCGCGCACCGTGTAGCGCGCGAGTATCTTGTAGACGACGCTCGCCACCGCCGGCTGCACCACATCGGCGCCGACGTCGTCCGGCAGGCGCGACCACACCGCGCGCAGCCGCGCCGCGTCGAGCGCGTAGCGCACCGAAAGATCGACGCCGAGCGACAGCCCCTCGATCGACTGGAACGGCGCCGGGCCGTCGGCACGCGAGCTCTCCGCCGGGCGATAGACCTGGTCGCGCAGCGCAAAGACGCGCACATCATGCAGCCCGGGCAGCACAAGCGCGCTGCCTTCGCGCCACTCGTCCAGGCCGCCGGTCAGACGGTTGTAGCGAACGCCGAGCTCGCCGCGCGCCACCGTCTTGACCGGAGGGTGCTGGTACATCGCGTAGCCGATGGCGGCCAAGAGTGCAAGCGCCGCGATGACGACGCGCCTCGCGCTGAGCGCATCCATCACCCGGTAGAAAAATCGGCTTATCGCGCGACCGAGGTCGGCGATGAGCTCGCGAAGGCGCTGCAGCATTGTTCCCCTCTCCAAGTGGACGCCTCATTGGAGCGGAGCGGGAAGGCAACAGCCTGCGCCGATCGTGCAAAGGCGCAGACCAAGAATGGCGCAACGAGGGCATTGACTTTCTCTTCGCCGCGATTACAATGCGCGCCCACTTGCACACGGATAGGAGCGACATGCACCCGGCTTTTAGAGACGCGCAGCAGGAGACGAGCATCGCGTAAGCGCATTGCGCCCATCCGCAGCCCGGACCGCGCAAGCGCTCCGGGCTTTTTGTTTCCGGCGCGTCAACGCCGATGCAAGGACGGCGTTAAGGAGAAAGA
>DASQIG010000053.1:0-8060 GCA_035631735.1 Burkholderiales bacterium
CCGATTTCGCCCGCGTAAGCGTGCAGCGTGCCGTTCGCGAGGCGTTGGGCGGCGACGTTCGCGTCGAGCGCCTCGACGGTGATCTCCTGCGGATAAAACGACGGATAGAACGGAAACTCGTGGCCGGCATGCGCAGGGCCGATGAGCGCGAGCGCCGCTCCGAGCATCAGGTAGTTCACGCCGAGGCTCATGCTACGATCGCGCGGTGTCGCGGGCAACGGCCGGCGTTCTGCTCGCCCTCCTTCCTTTTGCAGCCGCAGCGCACGCCTTTCGCATGCGCTACGACCTGCCGCTACCGCTCGGCTTCTGGGTCGCCGGAGCCGGCTTCACCGTCGCGCTTTCGTTCGTCGTGTTAGCGGTTGCGCTACGGCACAGCACGGCGCTGTCGTACCCGCGCTGGCCTGTGCTGCGCGTGCATCCGTTCGCTCGCCAAGTCGCGCGCGCCGTGTCGGTAGGCGTGTTCGTCCTTCTCCTGGTGGCCGGACTCTTCGGCACCCAGGATCCTTTCCGCAATCTCGTGCCTGCCTTCGTCTGGATTGCGTGGTGGATCGGCTTCACCTATCTCTGCGCGTTGCTCGGCGATCTCTGGACCGTGCTCAATCCGTGGAAGGCGCTCTACCCGGGGAGCTTCAGCCTGCGGCGCAGCCTTCCCGCCGCCGTCGGTGTGTGGCCGGCAACGGCGCTGCTGCTCGGGTTCGGATGGATCGAGATCGTCTGGGAAGGCAACGCGGTGCCCGCCAACATCGCGTGGCTGGCGCTCGCCTATTCCGCGCTCACGTGGGCCGGCATGTTCGTCTTTGGCCGCGAAGCGTGGCTGGCAAGCGGCGAAGCCTTCAGCGTCTATTTCGGCTTCCTCTCGCGGCTCGCGCCGAGCGAAGTGCGAGCCGGATGCTGGTACCTGCGCCCGCCGGCGGCGGGACTGCTGGATCCGCGGCCCGTTTCGCTCTCCGAGGCTTTCTTTGTCGTCGCCATGCTCGCCATTGTCACCTTCGATGGCCTGCGCGAGACGCCGTTCTGGGCGGTGAGCGAGGCGCACTGGACGGTGGCGACCACGCTCGGGCTGCTCGCGACGCCATGCGCGTTTGCGCTCGCCATCTTGACGGTGTGCGCAGCGATGGCCAGGCTGACGCACGAACTGTCGGCGACCGAGCTCGCACGCCTGTTCGTGCCCACGCTGCTGCCGATCGCGCTGGCGTACCACGTCGCGCATTACCTGTCCTATCTGCTGGTCGCCGGCCAGGTGGTGATCCCCCTTGCCTCCGATCCGCTCGGCCGCGGCTGGGATCTCTTCGGCACGGCGCACTTCCAGATCGCGCCGGGCATCGTCGGCGCGCGCTTCGCCTGGTACACGTCGGTCATCGTCATCGTCGCCGGGCATGTGCTTGCCATGTACATCGCGCACCGCCTGGCGCTGGCGCGCTTTTCCGAGAGGCGCAGCGCACTGCGCAGTCAATATCCGTTCGCGGCGCTGATGGTCGCCTACACGATGCTCAGCCTCTGGATCCTCGCGCAGCCGATTGTCACCACCGTAAAATGAACCTTCATGCGAGTACTGCGCGCGATGTGGACGGCACTGGCCGCGCATCCCGGCGTCTTCGCGGCGGTGACGCTCGCCGTGGCCGCGCTCAACGTGCTTGCGCCGGTAGTTATCCTCTCCGCGGCGCGCAAACCGCTCGACTACTTCACCTTCAATCCGTGGCTGAAGCGGCTGCCCGAATATCTCGCCTCCGATGAGGCGACGCTCGGCGAGAAGCTTGGAAAGCTGCCAGACCTTGCGCTGTTCTGGTTCTCGGCGGGCAGCACATATGGGGGTGCCGAATGGGGTTTCGCGGTCGATATTGCCGACCTGGGGCGCATCCTCCTGGTGTCAGCGCTCTTCGGCCTTTACTTCGCGCTATGGCGGCGCTACCGGGACCTCACGGCCGACGGCGCACCGGCACTGCGCCGTGGCGGTATCGCCGGAGCCGCGGCGACGCTGTTCGGCATCTCAACCGGTGCGTGCAGCGTCACGGGATGCGGTGCGCCGGTGATTCCGGTGCTCGGCCTCGCTTTCGTCGGGCTGGAAAGCGGCACGCTGCAATTTCTCGCCCAGTCCTCGCGCGTGGCGACGCTCGTTCTGTTCGCGGCGCTTCTCGCCGCCGTCGGCTACCTCAGCCTACGGCTTGCGCCCACGCGAGGAGCTGCCTGAACACCTCCTCGCGGATCTGCCCGGGCGAGCACACGAGGTCGTGCCAGCCGCCGGGGAAGGCGAGGACCGTGACGTTCGGTCCGAGGCCGCGCGACCAGCGCGCGATATGCCGCCAGTTGAGCACCACGTCGGCCTCGTCCGAATGCATGGAAAGCACCGGGAATTCGATGGCGAGGCCGCGATGCACCTTCGCGAAGCCGTCGCTGATGGCGCCGAGCCAGCCGTAGTAGAGCGGAAAGCCGTAGTCGGGCTTCAGCGCGCTGTCGAAATCCCACTCGCTGTGCAGCGCGCGCGTGTATTCCGGCCGCAGCGCCTTCGGGTCGTTCAGGAACGGGCAATAGCGTCCGGCAGCGACCGCGAGGTACAGCTGCACCTTGCGCCACTCGGGCGCGTTCCAGTCGAAGAACGGGCTGTTCAGCCACAGCGCCAGCACCTGCGCACGATGCGCGCCTTCGTGCGCGTAGAGCGAGCACACGAGCCCGCCCATCGAATGGCCGGCGAGCAGCACCCGCGTGCCGATCACCTCCAGCGCTGCGCTGATGTCCGCGTAGTACTCGCTGAGGCTCTTGCAGAAGTTCGGGTGCTGGTGAGGTCGGAGCGAGCGCCCGTACTTGCGCAGGTCGAGCGCGTAGAACGCGTAGCCCTCGGCGGCAAAACGCTCGGCCATGTGGCGCTGGAAGAAATAGTCGCTGAAGCCGTGGATGTAGAGCACCGCGCCGCGCTCGGCATTGGCAGTGGGCAGGCGCACCAGCGTTGCTACGACCGGGCCGCCATAGTCGTCGGGAAACGCGAGCTCGAGCGTCTCGAAACCGGCGAGCAGCGGGTCAGGCAGCCAGCGCTTCATGCCGGGAGAGTGCCCACTGGACGTGCTCCCTGACTAGCGCGGACGGATGATCCGCCCGGGCTCGGAGCGCCGCCACGACCGCCGGCGTGCCCGGCACATTGCCGAGGCCGACAGCGAGGTTGCGCAGCCACCGCTCGTAGCCGATGCGCCGGATCGGCGAGCCGGCGAGCCGCTCGTCGAACTCGGCCTGGGTCCAGCCGAACAGCTCGAGCATCGTGGCGCGATCAAGGCCGTTGCGCGGCTGGAAGTCCGTCTCATCGGTAGGCTGAGCGAAACGGTTCCATGGGCACACTTGCTGGCAGTCGTCGCAGCCGTAGACGCGGTTGCCGATCAGCGGCCGCAGCTCCTCCGGGATGGCGCTCTGGTGCTCGATCGTCAGATACGAGATGCAGCGGCGCGCGTCGAGCTGGTAAGGCGCAACGATCGCCTGCGTCGGGCACACGTCGATGCAGCGGCGGCAAGTGCCGCAATGCTCGTCGACCGGCGCGTCCGGCGGCAGCGGCAGGTCGGTGTACACCTCGCCGAGGAAGAACCACGAGCCCGTCCGGTCGAGAAGCAGCGTGTGCTTGCCGCGCCAGCCGATGCCCGCGCGCACGGCGAGCTCCACTTCCATCACCGGCGCGGAATCGGTGAACACGCGGTAACCGAAGCAGCCGACCTCCGCCTCGATGCGATCGCACAAGCGCTGCAGCCGCGCTCGCAGCACCTTGTGGTAATCGCGGCCGCGGGCATAGCGCGCGATGTACGCCGCGCTCTCCTCGGTGCCGCCCTCCTCCCCGGTGTAATAGTCGAGACGGCAGGAAATCACGCGCAGCGTGCCGGGCTTGAGCTCTGCGGGCCGTGCGCGAAGCGCACCATGCCGCGCCATATACTCCATCTCCCCATGCCGGCCCTGCGCGAGCCACTCGAGGAGCCGCGGCTCCGCGGCCGCGATGTCCGCGTCGGCGATGCCCACGGCCTGGAAGCCGAGCTCGCGGCCCCAGTCGCCGATGCGCCTTGCAAGCGCTGCGTAATCCATGACGGTCGATCTTAAATTGCCCGACGCCGATGCCACGGCGCGCCTCGGCGCGGCGCTCGCGGCAGGCATCGCGCCGGGGCGGGTGTTGCATCTTTCCGGCGAGCTCGGCACGGGCAAGACCACGCTGGTGCGCGGGCTCCTGCGCTCGCTCGGCGTCGCCGGGCCGATCAAGAGTCCCAGCTATGCCTGGGTTGAACCTTATTCGATTTCGAGCTTAGACTTGTATCATTTTGATTTCTATCGATTCGCAGATCGGAACGCATGGCTGAGCTCGGGACTGCGCGAGTACTTCCGGCCCGATGCCGTCTGCATCGTCGAATGGCCGGAGCGAGCGGGCGATCTGCTGCCGCCGCCGGATTTAGCCGTCCGGCTGTATTACGACAGCGCAGCACGCCGGGCGGAGCTGCAGTCGCACTCCGCGGCGGGCGATGGCTGGCTCGCCTCGCTGCGGCAAGCGCGCTCTTCTTCCTAGCGAACGCTGAAGCGCAGGTCGTCGCGAGCCGCATCTGGCCGGCGCGCGACTACACGCGGCTCACGCTGGAGTCGAAGGGCGAGGTGAAGTTCCAGGTATTTTCGGTGAAGGATCCCGAGCGCCTGGTCCTCGACCTCGAAACGGAGATGACGCCGGCGCTCGCCGAGCTCGACGGCAAGGTGGTCGCCGACGATCCGTACATCAAGGGCCTGCGCGCGGCGCGCAACCGGCCGGGCGTCGTGCGCGTCGTGCTCGACTTGAAGACCGAGGTGAAGCCGCAAGTGTTCACGCTCACGCCGATCGCCGAGTACGGCCATCGCCTGGTGCTCGACATCTATCCCGCGGTGCCGGTCGATCCGCTGGCCGCGCTGATCGAGGAGACGCGCAAGACCGATGAGATGCGCAAGGAGCGCAACGAGCAGCCGAAAGTCGCGCGCCTCGCCACCATCGTGATCGATGCCGGGCACGGCGGCGAGGATCCCGGAGCAGTGGGACGGCACGGCACTCGCGAAAAGAACGTCACGCTCGCGATCGCGCGCCACCTGAAGCGCCTGGTCGATGCGGAGCCGAACATGCGGGCGCTGCTCACCCGGGACGGCGACTACTTCCTCGAGTTGCGCGAGCGGGTCAGGAAAGCGCGCGCGGTGAATGCCGACCTAATGGTATCGATCCACGCGGACTCGTTCGTGCGGTCCAACGCGCGCGGCTCGTCGGTCTACGCGCTCTCGGACCGGCGCGCGACCTCGGAAGCGGCCCGCCTGCTGGCGCAGACCGAGAATGCCTCGGACCTGATCGGCGGAGCGAGCAACGCGCCGAAAGACGACTACGTCAGGGGCACGATCATCGATCTCTGGCAAACCGGGACGATCGATTACAGCCTGCGCCTGGGAGACCTGGTGCTGAAGCGCCTGGGCGAGGTCAACCCGTTGCATCGCGCCCGGGTCGAGCAGGCCAGCTTCGCGGTGCTCACGGCGCCGAACGTGCCGTCCATCCTCGTCGAAACGGCATTCATCTCCAATCCGCAGGAAGAGAAACGCCTGATCGACGAGAGCTACCAGGACCGGCTGGCGCGCGCCATTCTCGAGGGCATCCGCGACTACGTCGCGAAGCACCCGCCGCGCCGCACCTCACCCCTGGCGCTGAACTGAGCGGCTCCTCAGCCAGGCGATCACGCCGGGCGAGATGGAAAGCAGGATGATGCCCGCGATGACGAGCGTGAGGTTGCTCTTCACTGCGGGGATGTTGCCGAAGAAATAACCGGCGGTGCAGATCGAGCCGACCCAGGCGAGCGCGCCGACCACGCAGAAGGCGAGATAGCGCAGATAGGGCATCGCGCCCAGGCCGGCGACGAACGGCACGTAGGTGCGCACGATAGGCATGAAGCGCGCGATGACGATGGTCTTGCCGCCATGGCGCTCGTAGAAATCGTGCGTGCGCTGCAGGTGCACCGGATTGATCCAGCGCCCGAGCAGGCGCGTGCCGGTCCAGCGCCCGATCCAGTAGTTGCAGTTGTCGCCGCAGAGCGCCGCGGCGATGAGCACGGCGATCACCACGCCGATATTCATGCCGCCCGCCGCGGCGAGCGCGCCAGCCACGAAAAGCAGCGAGTCGCCCGGCAGGAACGGCGTGACGACCAGACCCGTTTCGCAGAACACGATGGCGAAGAGCAACGCGTATACCCAGGCGCCGTGCTCGGCGACGAACGACGCGAGATGCTGATCGAGATGGACCGCGAGGTCCCACAGCGTGGCGATGAGTTCCACGCGGCCGATTCTATATACTCCTCATGTGAGCGCGATTCGCGTGCTGCCCGGGCTCCTCGTGAGCCAGATTGCCGCCGGCGAAGTCGTGGAGCGGCCCGCCTCGGTGCTCAAGGAGCTGCTCGAGAACAGCGTCGACGCCGGCGCGCGCGCCATCAACGTCACGCTGGACGAAGGCGGCGTGCGCCGCGTGCAGGTCGAGGACGACGGCGAGGGCATCGCACGCGAAGACCTGCCGCTCGCCCTCGCGCGGCATGCGACGAGCAAGATCGCGAGCCTCGCGGATCTCGAGGCGGTGTCCACCATGGGGTTTCGCGGCGAGGCGCTCGCCTCGATCGCCGCCGTCTCGCACCTTGCAATCACCACGCGCCGGAACGGCGCACCGCACGGCGCGGTCATCCGCGCGGAAGGCGGCGCAATCGGTGAAGTCGAGCCCGCTGCGCGTGCGCCCGGCACCACCGTGATGGTCGCGGACCTCTACTTCAACACGCCGGCGCGGCGCAAGTTCCTGAAGAGCGAGCCGACCGAGTTCGGCCATTGCGACGAAGTACTGCGGCGCGTTGCGCTCGCACAGCCGGAGATCGCCTTCTCGCTGCGGCACAACGGGCGCGTCACGCGGCACGTGCGCAGCGAGACCCTGCGTGAGCGCGCGCTGGCACTGCTTGGCCGCGAGCTTGCGGAGGCGAGCGTGCCGATCGAGGCTGCGGCGGGCGGCATGCGGCTGCGCGGGTTGGCCGGCACGCCGCAGGCGGCGCAGGCGCGCGCCGATTGCCAGTACTTCTTCGTCAACGGCCGCTACGTGCGCGATCGCGTGCTGGCGCACGCGGTGCGCGAGGCCTATGCCGAGCTCCTGCACGGCGAGCGCCAGGCGGCGTATCTGCTGTTCCTCGACCTCGATCCGCGAGCAGTCGATGTGAACGTGCATCCGGCGAAGATCGAGCTGCGCTTCCGCGATTCGCGCGCGGTGCACCAGTTCGTGCGCCACGCGCTCGAGCGCGCGCTCGCGCCGAGCGCGGCGCAGGCCCCGGTGGCCTACGCCAGGGTTTCCCAGACAGGGATCCAATCGGCGCTCGCCCTGGCGCAACCGGCAGCCGCGTACCAGACCTTCATGGCCGCGGCGGCGGGCGCGCCGCTGCCCGCGGCCGAGCAGGCACCGCCGCTTGGCTTCGCGCTCGGCCAGCTCCACGGCATCTACATCCTGGCGCAGAACGAAGCGGGCCTCGTGCTGGTCGACATGCACGCCGCGCATGAGCGCCTCGTCATGGAGCGCCTGAAGCGCGCGCTCGACACGGGCGAGGTGGCGCGCCAGCGGCTGCTGGTGCCGGCGGTATTCACGGCCGAGGCGCTCGATGTCGCCACCGCCGAGGAAAACCGCGGCACGCTCGAGCGCGTCGGCCTCGAGATCGTCGTCTCGGGCCCCAATGAGCTCACGGTGCGAAGCGCACCGGTGCTGGTTGCGAGCGGCGACGTCATCGGGCTCGCGCGCAGCCTGCTGAAGGAAATCCGCGAGTATGGCGCGAGCCAGATGCTGGCCGGCCGGCAGAACGAGCTCCTCGCCACCATGGCCTGCCATGCGGCCGTGCGCGCGCATCGCGCGCTCAGCACGACGGAGATGAATGCGCTGCTGCGCGAGATGGAGGAGACCGAACGCTCGGGCAGCTGCAACCACGGCCGCCCGACGTGGTACCAGCTGACGATGGCGGACCTCGACAAGCTGTTCCTGCGCGGGCGCTGATGGCCGGCCTGATGCTCGTCACCGGCTCGAGCCCCGGCATCCG
>DASQIG010000054.1:0-1639 GCA_035631735.1 Burkholderiales bacterium
GGGCACAGCACGACGTACGCACGCTCCAGCCCGAAGCGCGCGCGGCTGGCAGCCGCTTGCGCGGCATCCACGCGCAGCCGCGGCTGCGGCAGCGGTGCCGCCGGCTCGGTGCCCGGCGCTTCCGCAAGCCGCGCATAGTGCTCGCGCATCGCCCGGTCGCCGCGCCGGTAAAGCAGGTTGAGCAGCCCATAGCGCGATTCGCCGACGTAGCCGCTGCGCAGCGGGATGTTGGCGAAGAAAGGCACCAGCGCGGCTTTCCAGCTATTCGGCAGCACGATCGCCTGGCGATAGCGGCGCTCCCTGAGCCGGCGCCCAAGCTGCCAGCGCCGGCGGAGGTTGAGCGCGCCGTGGCGAAAGGCGGTAGCGATGACTTCGTCGACTTCCGGCATGCGGCGCGCGACCGGCGCCACCCATTCGGGCACGAGCAGGTCGACCTTGAGGTCCGGGCGCTTCTCGCGCAGGCGCGCAAGCAGCGGCTGCGCCATCAGCGCATCGCCGATCCAGTTGGGCGCGACAACTAGGATGCGAGACACAACGGCAGGATGCGGGACACTCGGCCTTCAGTGTCCCTTGACGGGTGCCCCTTTGTAAACGTACAGCGTGCCGCAGTACGGGCAGCGGGCTTCGCCTTCTCTTGCGACGTCGAGGAACACGCGCGGATGCCGCGCCCAGAGCGGCGCGCCCGGCAGCGGGCAGTGCAGCGGCAGCTGCTTCTCCGTCACCTCGACCTGCCTGGCGGTGTCGGGCGTGCTCATTTGCCCTTGCCCTTCACCGGCGTGAGCCAGGCGCGGCGCTTGCGGTCCCTGCCGGTGACGACGTCGAAGAACGCTTTCTGGATCGCTTTGGTGACGGGGCCCGCTCTTCCGGCGCCGATCTGGCGGCCGTCGAGCTCGCGGATCGGCGTTACCTCGGCCGCCGTGCCGGTGAAGAAGGCTTCATCCGCGATGTAGATGTCGTCGCGTGTCAGGCGCTTGGCGCGCACCTCGTAGCCGAGCTCGGTGGCGAGCTCGATGACCGAAGAGCGCGTGATGCCGGTGAGCGCGGAGGTGAGCTCGGGCTCCCAGAGGCGGCCGTCCTTCACCATGAAGATGTTCTCGCCGGCGCCTTCGGCGACGAAGCCGTCGACATCGAGCAGCAAGCCTTCATCGTAGCCATGCTGGGTCGCTTCGAGTGTTGCGAGCACCGAGTTCGGATAGGTGCCGGACATCTTGGCGCGCGCCAGGGTGACGTTGACATGGTGGCGCGCGTAGGAGGCGGTCTTCACGCGGATGCCCTTCTCGAGCGCGTCGGGCCCGAGGTAGGCGCCCCAGGGCCAGGCGGCGATGGCGACGTGCACCTTGGCGCCGATCGGCGAGACGCCCATCTTCTCCGAGCCGTAGAAGGCAATCGGCCGGATGTAGCAGGCCTGGTGGCCGTTGGCGCGCACCACCTCGAGCTGCGCCTCCAGCAGCCGCTCGCGCGTGAACGGGAGCTTCATCATGTAGATGTGCGCGGAAGCGAACAGGCGATCGGTGTGCTCCTTCAGGCGGAAGATCGCGGTGCCGATCGCCGTCTGGTAGGCGCGCACGCCCTCGAACACGGCGAGGCCGTAGTGCAGCGAGTGCGTCAGCACGTGGGTGGTGGCATCGCGCCACGGCAC
>DASQIG010000055.1:0-2284 GCA_035631735.1 Burkholderiales bacterium
TCCTCGGCGAGCACTTCGCGCTTCGCGAGCAGCCGCTGGGCGCGGCCGATCTGCGCCATCAGCAGAACACATTCCTTCGGGGTGCCGTAAACGTCGGCGGCCGCGCGCCGCCCGGTCGCCTCGCGCGCCATCTGCAGCAACGGCTTTTCGATCACCTTGAGGCGCCGGCACAGCACCTCGGCGTAGGCAATCGCCGCGAGATTGATGGCGCGGCGCGCATCGAGCGACAGCCCCGGAAACTCCGGCAGCTGCTCCATGTTGATCGCGTCGAGCTGCGCGTGACAGTCGGCGAGCGAGGCGCTCGCGGCAGTGGCCGCCGCCTGGGCGCCGTGGATGCGGCGCTCGAGGGCGCGGCGCCTGAAGTAATGCCAGAAGCGCCGGAGCGAGCGGTGCTGGCTCTCGAGTTGGCTGAGCAGCGCGGAGGCTTCCTCGCTGAGCGCGCGCGCCACGCCCACCTGGCCCTCGGCGGCCTGGCGGCGCGCAAACTGCTGGCGGTTGTGGAGCGCCAGATGCGCCTTGCGCTCGCGTTCATCCTGCTGGCGCGAGAGGTCCGCGACCAGCTGCTGGATGAGCTCGCGCCCGCTCTGCCACAGCCGTCGCAGCTGATAGAACGCGAGCGTCGCGTAGGCGGTTTCGTTGGTGCCGAGGCGCCCCTCGAGCTCGTTCAGCATCTCCTGGACGCGCTGCGTGGCCGCTTCCTGCTGCTTGACCAGGTCCTTGAGGCGGTAGGTCTCTTCCTGCAGCCCGCCGTAGGCTTTCTTGAGCTCGGCGCGATTACGGAACAGCTCGATCACCCGATGCTCGGGATCGGCGGCGCCGCCGTCGGCGCGCCGGTTGAGCTTGAGGAATCCGAGTTGTCGCAAGGCGCTCATGAGAAGTTGGGCGGGTGACCGCCCCTTCTCAAGCGCCGGCAGTAAGCCTTGTGCGGGATGAGAAGCGATGACCTCGCTCCACGCAGTATTCCAGCCACTTGTTTAACATCACGTTGCGGGCCCAGCGCTGATCCAGTTCACGCTCCGCACGGGTGCGCAGCGCCTTAAGCAGCGGCTGGGTGTGAACCGCAGCCCATTGCTGGGCCTCGACCAGGTGCGCGTCGTGGTAGATGCGCAGCCGCATGTCGGGGTAGCTGCCGGCGCCCTCCCCCTCGGGCAGCAGATAGCTCAGCGCCACGGTACTGGTATAGGGGGAGCGCTCGGTCACGGTGAGAACGAGATCACAGTCCCCGGGGACCCGGGAGCAGTGGCTGCCGGCGAGCTCGCCGAGGCTCCCCGTCAGCCAGCCCAGGCGGATGAAGTTGCTCTCATAGAGCCCCATCAGCGCGACGAAGCTGCGCGGCCGGGCGCGCCAGGAAACGCGAGTCAGTGTGTCGTTTGCGAGCACGCACCGACTATAGCGCTTAAGGCTCGCTGCGCAAGCCGACGAGTGCGCGTTTTGTCGCCGCTACGCGGCTCGGGTCGCTTGCAAATTTCGTGCGACCTGAGCGGTCAGCGCAACTTAAGGCCGCAGACGCCGCTCGATTCCGGTAGTGTTGAGAATCCGGCTGGCGATTTCCTCGATCGAGCACTCGGTGGTCTCGAGCGAGGGGATCGCATAACGCGCGAACAGTGCCTCGGCGGCGCGCAGCTCGTACTGCACCTGCGTCCGCGAGGCGTAGCGGCTCTCGGGGCGGCGCTCGGCGCGAATCTGCTGCAGCCGTTCCGGCGTGATGGTGAGCGCGTAGAGCTTGGCACGGTAGGGCTCGAGCCGCGCGGGCAGCTTGCCGCTCTCGAGGTCATCTTCGGTGAGCGGATAATTGGCCGCGAATACCCCGTATTGCAGCGCCAGGTACACGCAGGTCGGCGTCTTGCCGACGCGCGACACGCCGATCAACACCACGTCAGCGTGCCCGTAGTCGCCGCCGGTGCCGTCGTCATTGGCGAGCGCGAAGTTGGTGGCGTTGATACGTGTGGTATAGACGGCGAGATCGGCGATGCCGTGCGCGCGTCCGGCCCGATGCGTGGAGCGCATCTCGAGCTCGCGCTCGAGCGGACCGACGAAGGCGGCGAAGAAATCGAGAAACAACCCGTTGGCGCCCGCGACGATGTCGCGCAGGTCGTCCTGCACCAGAGTGCTGAACACGATCGGCCGCAGCCCCTCGTCCTGCGCCGCGCGGTCGATGCGCCGGACCACTTCCTGCGCCTTGTCAATGCTCGACACAAATGGCAAAGTCACCGCGCGAAATTCCACCCCCTCGAACTGGGTCATGAGACTGTGACCCATCGTTTCGGCGGTCACGCCGGTCTGG
>DASQIG010000056.1:0-4362 GCA_035631735.1 Burkholderiales bacterium
TGCCTATCCGGTATCGCGCGAGCCGATGCGCGAGGAGCAGCTGCTCGAGGGCGAGCCCTACGAGAAATACTTCTATGCCGGCTGGGCCAAGCGCTTCACCGAGGTGCTGTGCCGCATGTACGGCGAGAAGCTGGCGAAGAAGATGACCACGCTGGTCCTGCGGCCGACCAACGTCTACGGGCCGCACGACGACTTCGACTTCGCCACCTCGCACGTCATACCGGCGCTCATCCGCAAGTGCGTCGAGCGCTGGAACCCGTTCGAAGTGTGGGGTGACGGCAGCGAAGTGCGCGACGTCATATACGTCGACGACATGGTGGAAGCGATGCTGGGCGCCATGGCGCGCCTCTCCGCTTACAGCGCGGTCAACATTGGGCTGGGCAAGGGCTATTCGGTGCGGGAAATCCTGGGCACCATCCTCGAGCTCGATGGCTACGCGGATGCCCGGGTCCGCTACGACCCGAGCAAGCCCACTACCATCCCGTTTCGCCTCGTCGATACGCGCAAAGCGCAGTCGCTTCTCGGCTTCCGCGCCAGGACTGATCTGCGCGAGGGGCTCGCGCGAACTATTGCGTGGTATCGCGCACAAGCGAAAAAATGAAGCGTGAGGTGCTCGTGCTTTGCGGGGGCCAGGGTACACGGCTGCGCTCAGTGGTGGGCGATCGGCCAAAAGGCTTGGCGGACATCGCCGGGCGGGCTTTTCTCGACATTCTGGTCGACGAGCTGCTCGCGCAGGGTTTTCGCCGCCTCGTCCTGTGCACCGGCTACGGAGCCGAGCAGATCCAGCGGCATTTCTCGCGCCGGCTCGACGCCGAGTTCCTGTTCTCGGCCGAGCCGCAGCCGCTCGGCACGGGTGGCGCAGTGCGCCATGCCTTGCCGCTGGTGCATGCCGACATATTCGTGGTCGCCAACGGCGATTCATTTTGCCGCGTCGAATATGCGGACCTTTTCCGCCTCCACGAGCGCACGCGCGCCGCGGCCAGCGTGGTCCTGACGCCGGCAACCGGGCGCACCGACGTCGGCTTTGCCGAGGTCGCGGCGGATGGACGCGTGGTGAGCTTCAACGAAAAGCGGGCGAGCACGCCTCTGGTGAACGCCGGCATCTATGTCTTTGCGCGACCATTCATCGAGCGCCAGCCCGCGGGCGCGGCGTTTTCCCTCGAGCGCGAGCTGCTGCCGCAGGCGATCGGCGCCGGGACCTGCTACGGGCACGTCGTGCCCGGGCCGCTCGTCGACATCGGTACGCCGGAGCGCTACCGGGCCGCGCAGCGCCTGCTGTCCTAAAATGTCCGCCTGATGAAGAAGACCGCGCTCATCACCGGCATCACCGGACAGGACGGCGCGTACCTGGCGGAGCTCCTGCTGCGCAAGGGCTACCTGGTCCACGGCATCAAGCGGCGTACGTCGCTCTTCAACACGCAGCGCATCGATCACCTGTACCAGGATCCGCACGATCCGGAGCAGCGGCTCGTGCTGCACTACGGCGACATGACCGACTCGTCGAGCCTGGTCCGCATCATCCAGCAGACGCAGCCCGACGAGATCTACAACCTGGCGGCGCAGAGCCACGTCGCCGTCTCGTTCGAGGAGCCGGAGTACACCGCCGACTCGGACGGCCTCGGCACGCTGCGCGTGCTGGAGGCGATCCGCATCCTCGGCCTGGAGAAGAAGGCCCGCTTCTACCAGGCATCGAGCTCGGAGCTCTACGGGCTGGTGCGCGAGACGCCGCAGCGCGAGACAACGCCGTTCTACCCGCGCTCGCCCTACGGCGTGGCCAAGCTCTACGCGTACTGGATCACCGTGAACTACCGCGAGGCCTACGGCCTCTACGCGTGTAACGGCATCCTGTTCAACCACGAGTCGCCGATCCGCGGCGAGACGTTCGTCACCCGCAAGATCACCCGCGGCCTGGCGCGCATCAAGGTCGGCCTGCAGAAGTGCCTGTTTCTCGGCAACCTCGAGGCCCGTCGCGACTGGGGGCACGCGCGCGACTTCGTCGAGGCGCAGTGGCTGATGCTGCAGCAGCCGCGGCCCGAGGACTACGTGATCGCGACCGGCGAGCAGCACAGCGTGCGCGAGTTCGCCGAGGCCGCCGCGGGCGAGCTCGGCATGAAGATCAGGTGGAAGGGCAAGGGCGCCGAGGAAAAAGGCTACGACGCCGAGGGCCGCTGCGTCGTGGCGGTCGACCGCCGCTATTACCGGCCCGCGGAGGTCGATACGCTTCTCGGCGACGCAGCCAAGGCGCGCGCGCAGCTCGGCTGGCAGCCGCGCGTACGCTTCGCCGAGCTCGTGTCGGAGATGGCGCGCGCCGACCTGCAGGAGGCCGAGCGCGAGAGCCTGGTCAGGCAGCACGGCTACCGCACCTTCGACCACCACGAATGAGCTACTCGCTGCGCGGCAAACGGGTATGGGTGGCCGGCCATCGCGGCATGGCCGGCTCCGCCATCGTGCGCCGGCTGCAGGCCGAAGGCTGCGAGCTCCTCACGGCGGGACGCGAAGAGGTCGATCTGCGCCGCCAGTCGGCCGCCGAGCAATGGATGGCGCAGCACCGGCCGCAGGCGGTGTTCCTCGCCGCCGCGACGGTCGGCGGCATCCTCGCCAACCATACGCGCCCGGCGCAATTCATCTACGACAACCTCGCAATTGAAACGAACGTCATCAACGCGGCGCGCGAGGTCGGTGTCGAGAAGCTGCTCTTCCTCAGCTCTTCGTGCGCGTATCCGCGGCTTGCGCCGCAGCCGATGGCCGAGGACGCGCTGCTCACCGGGCCGCTCGAGCCGACCAATGAGTGGTACGCAGTGGCGAAGATTGCCGGCATGAAGCTCTGCCAGGCTTACCGCCGGCAGTATGGCTGCGACTTCATCTGCGCCATGCCGACCAATCTCTACGGCCCCGGCGACAACTACGACCCGGCTTCATCGCACGTCGCCGCCGCGCTCCAGGTCAAGGTGCACGACGCGAAGCTGCGCGGTGCGCGGTCGCTCGAAATCTGGGGCACCGGCAAGCCGACGCGCGAATTCCTGTACGTGGACGAGCTGGCCGACGCCGCGGTGTTCCTGATGAAGACTTATTCCGAGGAAATGCACGTCAACATCGGCACGGGCTCGGAGATCAGCATCCGCGAGCTCGCCGAGCTGATCGCCGACGTGGCGGGCTGGAAGGGGCGCTTCGAATTCGACACCTCCAAGCCCGACGGCATGCCGCGCAAGGTAATGGACGTCTCGCGCCTGCGCTCGCTCGGCTGGTCGGCTCGCGTGGCGCCGATGGACGGCTTCCGCCTGGCGTACGACTGGTACGTACGCCACGTTGCGGGACAGCGCGTCAGTGCCTGACGTCAGCGTCATCATTCCCTGCTTTCGCTGCAGCGCCACCGTAACCCGGTCGGTCGCCTCGGCGCTTGCGCAATCGCAGCCGCCGCTCGAAGTTATCGTCGTAGACGATGCCTCCAACGATGGCACGGCCGAGGTGCTTGACGCACTGGTTGCCCGCCACGGCGAGCGTCTGAAGGTGATTTCACTGCCACGCAACGGCGGCGCGGCGGCGGCGCGCAACGCCGGCTGGGGCGCCGCGCGCGGGGAGCTCGTCGCCTTCCTCGATGCCGACGATACCTGGCACCCCCGCAAGCTCGAGATTCAGCGGGGCTTCATGCGCCGCCGCCCGGAATACCCGATGACGGCGCATTGGCTGGCGTACGAAGACGACTCGACGAGCGTCGAGCTCGCCGGCGAGGAGCTGCCGTTCACAGAGATCGCCTTCCGCTCGATGCTCTACCGCAACTGGTTCCATACTTCTTCGGTGATGCTGCGTCGCGACCTGCCGCAGCGTTTCGCGCCGGACAAGCGCCACGGGGAGGATCGGCAGCTCTGGCTGGACATTGCGGCCGCGGGGCGGCGCATCGCGCGAATCGACCTGCCGTTGGTCACGATCTACAAGCCGTTGTTCGGCGTCTCCGGACTGAGCGCCGACCTTTGGGCGATGGAGGCGGCGGAGCTGGCGACCTTTCGCGGGCTGCGCCGCGCGGGCCTGATCGGCACGCCTTTGCTCTGCGCGCTCCTCACGTGGTCGCTCGCGCGGTTCATGCGCCGGCTGATGCTGGTCGCAGTAGGGCGACGCATACGGCCGGCGCAATAGCACCGCAGCTGCGGGTCAGCATCATCACCGCGTGCTACAACCGCGCGGCAACCGTCGGCGCCGCAATCGAATCCGTTGCCGCGCAAACGGATGGCGATATCGAGCACATCGTCGTCGACGGCGGCTCGACCGACGGCACGCTGGACGTGCTGGCGCGCCATCGCGCATCGGTCGCGAAGCTCATCCCCGGGCCTGACAAGGGCATCTACGACGCGTTGAATAAGGGCATCG
>DASQIG010000057.1:0-4647 GCA_035631735.1 Burkholderiales bacterium
GCCGCGACCGGCAACGAGCCGACCATCGTCCTGCCGGGCAACTTCATCCCGCAGGGCAGAGGCGTACCGATGGGCAACGGCTGGACCTGGCTGGCCGACGCCTGGTCCATCTTCCGCAAGGCGGCCGGCACCTGGATCGGCATGGTGGTGGTGCTTGCCGTGATCGTCATCGTCGCGCATCTCATCCCGTTCATCGGCGCGATCGCGATGCAGATCCTGTGGCCGGTGTTCGTCGGCGGCCTGATGCTCGCCAGCCGCACCATCGATCAGGGCGGCGTGGCGCAGTTCAGCCAGCTGTTCGCCGGATTCCAGCACCGCACCGGGACGCTCGTCGCGCTCGGCGCCATCTGGCTCGTGCTTTCCATCATCATCGTGGTGATCGTCGGCGTCATCACCGGCGTGCAGGTATTCGCAATCATGGGCGCCGGCGGCAACCCCGATCAGGTACTGGCGGTCGCGATGACCGCGCTGCTCGCCGCGCTCCTGATACTCGCGCTGATGCTGCCGCTCGTGATGGCAACCTGGTTCGCGCCCGCGCTCATCGTGTTCCACGACCTGAGCGTGGGCGCGGCGATGAAGGCGAGCTTCGTCGGCTGCCTGAAGAATCTCCTGCCGTTCCTGCTCTACGGCGTGCTCGCGCTGATTGCAATGGTCATCGCGTCGATACCGTTCCTGCTCGGCTGGCTCGTGCTGGCCCCGGTGCTCACCGCGTCGGTGTACACCAGCTACCGCGATATCTACTTCGAGACCTAGCTCCGCGGCGCTTCCAGCCCGCCGATCAGGAAACGGTTCCACGTCGGGCTGACGATGATCTCGTTCACGCACACGCGCGCGGGCAGCGTGGCGATGAAAGCGAGCGTGCGCCCGAGATCCTCCGGCTGCAGCATCTTTGCGCGCACCTCCGGCGGGGGCGGCACCGGGCGCTTCTCGAGGATCGGCGTCGCCGCTTCGCCGGGCAGCACCGACGTCGCGCGGATGCTGTTGGTGCACTCTTCCAGGTTTATCGACTCGGTGAGCGCGATCACGGCACGCTTGGTCGCGTTGTAGCCCGGGCCGGTGAGCGTGCTGGCATAGCGGCCGGCCCAGGAGGACACGTTGATGATCAGGCCATCCTGGCGTGCGCGCATGCCGGCCAGCACCGACTGCACGCAATAGAACATCCCCGACAGGTTGACCGCGACGACCTCGTCCCAGCCCTCTGCGCTGACCTCGCGGAAGCTGCGCTTGGGCAGGTTGATGCCGGCGCTGTTCACGAGGATGTCGACATGCCCGTGCCGCTCGTGGATTTCGGAGGCGGTGGCTGCGACCTGGTGCTTGTCGCCGACGTTGCACACATGGATGTCGGCTTTCACCTGCTTCGCCGCCGCCTCGAGCGTGGCGCGCGTGCGGCCGGAAATCGCGACCTTCGCGCCCAGCCTGGCGAATTCGGCGGCGGCGGCGAGCCCGATGCCCGAGCCGCCGCCGGTGATCCACGCGACCTTACCGTCGAGCGTATTGCTTGGCACCGAACAGCACCTCCGATTGTTCCTTGCTGAAGCCCGGCGTCTGGCGCCGGCGATCGGCTAGTACTTCCAGTGCCTTCTTCACTGCTGGGCGCTCCGCGATGCGATCGCGCCAGCGCTTCAGATTCGGATGCTCGTCGATGTTCACGCCCTGGCGCTCCGGCGCGCGCAGCCACGGCATGGTCGCCATGTCGGCGATGGTGTACTCGTCGCACGCCAGCCACTCGCTCTTCGCGAGTTGCCGGTCGAGCACGCCATACAGGCGGTTCGCCTCGTTCTTGTAGCGGTTCATGGCGTACTCGATCTTCTCCGGCGCATAGCCGAGGAAGTGATGCGCCTGGCCGAGCATCGGGCCGACGTGGCCCATCTGCGTCATCACCCACTGCATCACCTGCCAGCGCTTGCGGAGGTCCTTCGGCAGGAACTTGCCGGTCTTCGACGCGAGATAGAAAAGCATCGCACCGGACTCGGCGAGCGGCATCGGCTTTCCACCCGGCCCGTCCTGGTCGATCATCGCCGGGATCTTGTTATTCGGCGAGATGGCGAGGAACTCGGGCTTGAATTGGTCGCCGGCCCCGATATCGATCGGATGCACGCGGTACTCGAGGCCGGTCTCCTCGAGCATGATGTGGATCTTGTGCCCGTTGGGCGTGGGCCAGGTATAGAGGTCGATCATGGTTGCAGTTTCACCAGTTGTTTGCCGAAATTTTTCCCGGCGAGAAGGTCGATGAAGCCGCGCGGCGCATTTTCGAGGCCGTGCACCACCGACTCGCGGTAATTGAGCT
Organism: Burkholderiales bacterium; assembly: GCA_035631735.1. Taxonomy (GTDB): domain Bacteria; phylum Pseudomonadota; class Gammaproteobacteria; order Burkholderiales; family SG8-39; genus SCGC-AG-212-J23. Next base: position 2,288 of record DASQIG010000057.1, read on the forward strand.
TGCCTTCGGCGAAGTAGCCGCCGAGTGCTTTCAGCGCCTCGCCGTAGCGATCCTTCCAGTCGAACACGATCATGCCCTGCACGCGCAGCCGGTTGACGAGGATCGCGCGCCAGTTGCGCACGCGATAGGGCTCGACCGCGTCGTAGTCCGCGATCGTGCCACAGACCACCACGCGGCCGAAGAGATTCATGCGCGCGAGCACGACGTCGAGGATCCCGCCGCCGACGTTGTCGAAGTAGACGTCGACGCCTTTCGGGCACGCCGCCTTCAAGCGCTCGCGGATCTCGCCCGCCTTGTAGTCGATGCAGCCGTCGAAGCCGAGCTCCTCGTTGACGTAGTTGCATTTCTCGGGCCCGCCGGCGATGCCGACCGCACGCGCGCCCCAGAGCTTCGCGAGCTGGCCGACAACGCTGCCGACGGCGCCCGAAGCGGCCGAGACCACCACCGTCTCGCCCGGCTTCGGCTGACCAAGCTCCTTCAGCCCGAAGTAGGCCGTCATGCCCGGCATGCCGATGAGGCCGAGGTAGTAGCTAAGCGGTGCCTTTGCCTGGTCCACTTTCACGGCATCGCGCGTCACGCCATAGAGCTGCCAGCCGAGCTGCGTCAGCACCATGTCGCCGACCTTCAGCTGCGGGTGGCGCGACTCGAGCACCTCGCCGGCCGTCTGGCCGACCATCACCTCGCCGAGGTCGACGCCTTTCGCATAGCTTTTCGCGTCGCTGATGCGCCCGCGCATGTACGGGTCGAGCGAGAGCCAGAGGTTGCGCACCAGCACCTCGCCGTCCGCGGAGCGCGGCACCGGCGCTTCCTCGAGGCGGAAATTCGCTTCGCTCACTGGGCCGGTCGGCCGGCTCGCGAGCACCCAGCGCTTGTTCGTCATAGAGCGGCGAGCCGCGCGAGATGATGGTCGGCGTCGCCGTGCTCGCGCGCGAGCAGCGTGAGGCGCCTGAACGTGTGGCTCACCTTCAGCTCCTCGCTCATGCCCATGCCGCCGTGGAGCTGCACTGCCTCCTGGCTCACGTGCCGCGCGGCGTCCGCGATCTTGATCTTGGCGGCCGAGACGGCGCGCGCACGTTCGCGCGCATCGCGCTCGGTGTCCGCCTTGCTCGCCGCGAGGCACGCCATGGAGCGCGCCTGCTCGAGCGAGATCGCCATGTCGACCATGCGGTGCTGCAGCGCCTGGAACGTGCCGATCGGCACGCCGAACTGCTTGCGTGTCTTCAGGTACTCGAGCGTCGTGTCGCAGGCGAACTGCATCGCGCCTACCGCTTCCGCGCAGATCAGCGCCGTGCCGAAATCGATCGCCTCCTCGAGCGCCGCGAGACCGCCGTCGATCGGCTCGGCCGGCGTGTCGCGCAACAGCACATCGCCCGCCAGCCGCTCGTCGACCGTGCGATGCGGCCGCACCTCGAGCGCCGCGCGTTCGACCAGGTACAGGCCAACCCCATCAGCGCTGCGCGCGCTGACGACCAGCCGGTCGGCGATCGGCGCGCCGATGACCGCGCTTTTCTCACCGCTGAGCCTGTTCCTGGCAGCGCGTACCTGCACCGCATCCAGCGCGTAGCGCGCGCCTTTCTCGGCGTGCGCAAGCGCGAGCTTCGCGCGTCCCTCTACCACCGCGGGCAGCAGCGCGCTCTTCTGCGCGGCCGAGCCGCCCCGCTCGATGAGGCGCGCGGCGAGCACCAGCGGCGCGTACGGCTCGACGACCAGCGCGTCGCCGAAGGCTTCCATCACGCCCATGAGATCGACCGCGCCGCCGCCGAAGCCGTCGTGGTCCGCACCGATCGGCAGGCCCATGAGTCCCAGCTGCGCGAGCTGCGACCATGCTTCGGCGCTCCAGCCCTCGCCGGCGACGATCTTCTTGCGCGCCTCGAAGTCGTAGCTCTTCGCGAGGTAGCGCCGCACCGAGTCGGCCAGCAGCTGCTGCTCTTCGTTGTAGTCGAAGTTCATAGACCGAGCGTGGATTTCGCGATGATGTTGCGCTGTATTTCGTTCGAGCCGGCGTAGATCGTGGTCTTGCGCATGCTCAAGTAGCGCTTGCGGATCGCCATGGAGAGCGAATCGCTCGCCGCCGGGTCGGTGGCCTCGAGCATCAGCTCGGTAAGGCCCTGCTGGATCTCGGTGCCCCTGATCTTCAGCATCGAGACATCCGCGCCCGGCGGCTGGCCGCTGCGGCGCATGCGATCGAGGAAGCGCAGGTTGGTGATCTCGAGCGCGATGAGCTCGACCTCGATGCGCGAGAGCCGGTCGCGCCAGCGCTGGTCCTGCATCAGGTGCGCGCCATAGCGCTTGAGGTGGGCGAGCTGCCGCTTCGATTCCCCGATGCGGCCGGTGTTCATGCGTTCGTAGCCGAGGAGATA
>DASQIG010000058.1:0-19656 GCA_035631735.1 Burkholderiales bacterium
AGTGGGGCTCGCCGCGATCGTGTTCCTTTCCGGGCACGCGGACATGAATGATGGCGCGATCGGCAGGACGTACCTGCAAATCGCGGCGGCGAAGTCTTCGCTGCCGTTCTGGACGGCGTTCTTTCGCGGCGTCATGTGCAACGTGCTCGTCTGCATGGCGATCTGGATGACGCTCGCCGGCCGCAGCGTGGTCGACAAGTTCGTGGCAGTGCTGATGCCGATCGCAGCATTCGTAGCGGCCGGTTTCGAGCATTCCATCGCCAACATGTATTTCCTGCCACTCGCCATGATGCTGCAGGTCGCGACGGGCGAGGCCGTGCAGCTCTCCGCGCTGTGGAGAAACCTGGTTCCCGTCATCGCGGGCAACATCGTCGGCGGGAGCGTGCTGGTGGCGCTCGTCTACTACGTGATCTATCGCCGTCCGGCGAGAACGGCATGAGACCGCCACTCATCCACAAAACCGCCGCCGACCTCCGCGTCGCGCCCAACGCGCCGATGGATTGGGTGCAGGCGCGTCGCGAGCTGGAGGGCCTGCCTGGCGGCGGGCTCAATATCGCGTACGAAACGGTGGACCGCCACGCCCGCGGACCGCTTGCCGAGCGCGTGGCCATTCGCTGGCTCGCCGCCGCCGGCGGCAGGCGGGACTTCACGTACGCGCAGCTTGCGCGCCTGTCGAATCGCTTCGCCAACGTGCTGCGCGGTCTCGGCGTCGTCAAAGGCGATGTCGTGTTCGTGCTTTGCGGCCGCATCCCGGAGCTTTACGCAGCCGTGCTCGGTGGGCTCAAAGCCGGCGCGACGGTGTCGCCGCTCTTTTCCGCCTTCGGGCCGGAGCCGCTCAAGACGCGCATCAACCTCGGCCGCGGCAAGGTGCTAGTGACGACCTCGGCGCTCTTCGAGCGCAAGGTGAAGAAGGTGCTCGCCGACATGCCGAGCCTGCAGCACGTGCTGCAGGTCGACACCGACGCTTTCCAGCGCGCGCTCGATTTGAGCGCGGAAGAGTTCGCGGTGGAGGCCACGAGCGCGGAGGATGCGGCGCTTCTGCATTTCACCAGCGGAACAACGGGCATGCCCAAGGGCGCGGTCCACGTGCACGGCGCGATCGTCGCGCACTACGCGACCGGAAAGGTGGCGCTGGACTTGCACTTGGAGGATGTCTTCTGGTGCACCGCGGACCCGGGCTGGGTCACCGGAACGTCGTACGGCATCGTCGCGCCGCTTGCGCACGGCGTGACGAGCATCGTCGACGAGGCCGAGTTCGATGCCGAGCGCTGGTACCGCATCCTGCAGGAAGAGGCGGTCACGGTCTGGTACACCGCGCCGACCGCCGTTCGCATGCTCATGAAGGCGGGTGTCGAGCTGCCGAAGAAATATCGCTTTCCCAACCTGAGATTCATCGCGAGCGTTGGCGAACCCTTGAATCCGGAAGCGGTGTGGTGGGGCGCCGAGGCGCTCGGCCTGCCGATCCACGACAACTGGTGGCAGACCGAGACCGGCGGCATCATGGTCGCCAACACGCCGGCGATGGACATCAAGCCAGGCTCCATGGGCAAGCCGCTGCCCGGTGTCGAAGCCGCGATCGTCGAGCACGCCGAAGAACGCAAGCGCATTGTTCTCATCGACAAGCCCGACGTCGAAGGCGAGTTGGCGCTGCGCGCGGGCTGGCCGTCGATGTTCCGCGGCTATCTCGGCCAGGAGGAGCGCTACCGCAAGTGCTTCCTCGACGGCTGGTACCTGACCGGCGATCTCGCGAAGCGCGACGCCGATGGCTATTACTGGTTCGTCGGCCGCGCCGACGACGTCATCAAGTCGGCAGGCCACCTCATCGGCCCGTTCGAAGTGGAAAGCGCGCTGATGGAGCACCCGGCGGTCGCTGAAGCGGGCGTGATCGGCAAGCCCGATCCGGTCGTGGGCGAAGTGGTCAAGGCCTTCGTCTCGCTCAAGAAGGGCTTCAGCGAAAGCGAAGGGCTGAGGAGCGACATCCTCGCCCACGGCAGGAAGCGGCTGGGCGCTGCGGTCGCGCCGAAGGAAATCGCGTTCTCGGGCACGCTGCCGAGGACGCGCAGCGGCAAGATCATGCGGCGGCTGCTGAAAGCTCGCGAGCTGGGGCTGCCCGAAGGCGACACCTCGACGCTCGAGGTGCCGGCATGAGCGCGACGCTCGCCCCGCCGCTTGGCGTGCAAGTGCACCCGGCGGCGCCGCCGCCGGCGGGTCCCGTCCCCTATGCGCCCGAGCTGTCGCTCGCGCTTCTCACCGACATGCTTCGCATCCGGCGCTTGGAAGAGAAGTCGGCCGAACTTTACGGCGCCGGCAAGATCCGCGGCTTCCTCCATCTGTACATCGGTGAGGAGGCGGTGGCGGCCGGCGCCATGCGCACGCTCGCCCCCGAAGACAACGTGGTCGCAACTTACCGCGAGCACGGGCATGCGCTGCTGCGAGGCGTCTCGATGGACCGCATCATGGCCGAGATGTACGGCAAGCGCGAGGGCTGCTCGCGCGGCCGCGGCGGCTCGATGCATCTCTACGACGCAAAGACGCGCTTCTATGGCGGCAACGCGATCGTGGGCGGCGGACTGCCGCTCGCGGTCGGCCTTGCGCTTGCATCGCACATGCTGCGGGAGAAAAGGCTGACCGTCTGCTTTTTCGGGGAAGGAGCGGTGGCAGAGGGCGTGTTCCACGAGTCGATGAACCTCGCGCAGCTCTGGCGCCTGCCGGTCGCTTTCTTCTGTGAGAACAATCTCTATGCGATGGGAACGGCGCTCGAGCGCTCCGAATCGCAGATCGATCTTTGCGTCAAGGCCGCGGCCTTCGGCATGGCGACGCTGAAGGTGGACGGCATGGACGTCGTCGCGACTCACGAAGGCGCGAAGCGCGCTTGCGCGCACGTGCGCGAAGGCAACGGCCCGATCTTCGTCGAGTTCCAGACCTACCGCTTCCGTGCGCACTCGATGTTCGACCCGGACCTCTACCGCGACAAGGGCGAGATCGAGCAGTGGAAGACGCGCGGGCCGATCCACACGTTCACCGCGCGCCTGAAAGCACAGGGGCATCTGACCGAGGCGCAGTTCCTCGAGCTCGACCGCGCGGTCATGGCGGAAGTGGACCGCGCCGTCGCCTTCGCCGAGGCGGGGACGTGGGAGCCGGTCGAGGATCTCACGCGGGACGTCTACGCGCCATGACGATGACCTATCGCGAAGCGCTGCGCGCCGGCCTTGACGAGGCGCTGGAGAAGGATGAGCGCGTCTTCCTGATGGGCGAGGACGTGGGCAAGTACGGCGGCACCTACGCCGTGAGCAAAGGCATGCTGGAAAAGTTCGGCCCTGATCGCGTTCGCGACACGCCGCTCTCCGAGCTCGCCTTCGTCGGCGCCGGCATCGGCGCGGCGCTCGGCGGCATGCGGCCGATCGTCGAGATCATGACGGTCAACTTCAGCCTGCTCGCGCTCGACCAGATCGTGAACAGCGCCGCGATCCTTCGGCACATGTCGGGCGGCCAGTTCTCGGTGCCGCTCGTCATCCGCACCTCGACCGGTGCCGGACGCCAGCTTGCCGCGCAGCACTCGCACAGCTTCGAGGGCTGGTACACCCACATCCCGGGGCTCAAGATCGTGGCCGCGGCGACCATTGACGACGCGCACGGCATGCTCGGCGCGGCGCTCGCCGATCCGAATCCGGTTATGGTTTTCGAGTATCCGGCGCTCTTCGAGATGAAAGGCGAGCTCTCCGCGGACGCGATCGATATCGCCTCGGCGAAGGTCCGACGGCCGGGCGAGCGCGTGACGCTCGTCACCTACGGCGGCTGCCTGGCCAAGACCCTGCAAGCAGCCGAGGAAGTCGACGGCGAGGTGATCGACCTGCGCGTGCTGCGGCCGCTCGACACCGAGACGATCCTCAACTCCGTGCGCAAGACGCGCCGTGCGGTGGTCGTCGACGAGGGCTGGAAGAGCGGCAGCCTGGCGGCGGAGGTGATGGCGCGCATCATGGAGCGGGCCTTCTACGATCTCGACGCCCCGGTGGCGCGCGTGTGCCGCGAGGAAGTCCCGATTCCGTATCCGCGGCACCTCGAGGAAGCGGCGCTGCCGCAGCCCGATAAAATCGTCGCCGCCGCGAGGGCGCTGTTCGCGTGATCGAGTTCAAGCTGCCCTCGCTCGGCGCCGACATGGACGAGGGCAAGCTCCTCCAGTGGAAGGTGAAGCCCGGCGACAAGGTGAAGCGCGGCGACGTGGTCGCCGTCGTCGACACGAGCAAGGCCGCAGTTGAAGTGGAGATCTGGCAGGACGGAACGGTCCATCAGCTCATCGTCGAGCCGGGCACGAAGGTCCCGGTCGGAGCCGTGCTTGCGCTGCTGCTCGCGCCGGGCGAGAGCGCGGCGGCGGTTCCGGCGGCGGCGGTTCCGGCGGTGGCGGTTCCCGCGAAGGCGGAGGCGAGAAAGCCCGTCTCCCCGGCGGCGAGAAAGCGCGCCGGCGAGCTTGGCGTCGATGTCGAGAAGGTCCGCGGCACGGGGGCGCAAGGCGCCGTAACGGTCGAGGATGTCGAAAAGGCAGCGGCGCCGGCCGCGGCAGCTCCGGACCGGGCCGCGGAGATGCGCAAGGCAATCGGCGCCGCGATGAGCCGATCCAAGCGCGAGATCCCGCACTACTACCTTTCGCAAACCATCCCCATGCTGCGCGCAACGGAATGGCTGGCGCGCGAGAACGAAAAGCGACCGGTGACGGCTCGCATCCTGATGGCCGTGCTGCAGCTCAAGGCCGTAGCGCTCGCGCTGAAGAAGTTTCCGGACCTCAACGGCTTCTGGCGCGACGGCGCCTATCGCCCGTCGAGCGCGGTTCACGTCGGCGTGGCGATCTCGCTGCGCGAGGGAGGGCTGATCGCCCCGGCGATCCACGACGTGCCGGAGAAGCCGCTCGATGAGCTGATGAAGGATCTCTCCGACCTGGTGAAGCGTGCGCGGGCGGGCAGCCTGCGAAGCTCGGAGATGTCCGATCCCACCATCACCGTCAGCAACCTCGGCGAGGGCGGCGTCGAATCGACCTTCGCGATCATCTACCCGCCGCAGGTGGCAATCGTCGGCTTCGGCCGCATCGCGTCGCGGCCGTGGGCGGAAGGGGAAGCCTTGCGCGCCCTGCCGACCGTGATCGCGAGCCTGTCGGCCGACCATCGCGCGAGCGACGGGCATCGCGGCGCGCTCTTCCTTGCCGAGCTCGCGAGATTCCTGCAGGAGCCGGAGAAACTATGAACCCGAACGAGACGCGCGCCATGGTGCTGGCCGAGCTGAAGCGGATCGCGCCTGAGCTCGAGGAAGCGGAGCTCAAGCGCGAGAAGCCGCTGCGCGACCAGGTGGACCTCGACTCGATGGACTGGCTCAACTTCCTCGTCGCGCTGCACGAGCGCTTCAATGTCGATATCCCCGAGTCGGACTACAAGCGCCTCGGCACGCTCGACGAGATCGTCGCTTATTTGGGCGCGTGCTTGGCAACCGTCAAGGCATAGCCTCGACGCCTAGCGGCGTGGAAGCTTGCGCCCGGGCGTCTTGCCGCGCACCAACAACACGGGCACCGAGGAGCGGCGCAAGACACCGTCGGCCACGCTGCCCAGAAGGAAGCGGTTGAGGCCACGGCGGCCGTGGGTCCCGATCACGAGCAAGTCTGCGGGCCAGCGTTCGGCTTCCTTGACGATCACCTCCGGGATGTGGCGCACGAGCAGGGGCTTCCATCCAAGGCGACTAGGATGCGTTCATACATGGCGGCTCCTAACGCGCAATGTTTGGGTAAAGACGCGCGCTGATGAGGACCAGGGCGAGAAGCGCTGCGCCGAGCACGGCGAAATCGGTGGTCAGGCCCACCGCTGCCGCGGGCGCTCCGGTGAGGAGCAGGGCGCGCAGGCCATCGACCTGGTAGGTGAGCGGGTTGACATGCGAAACCACTTGCAGCCACGGTGGCATCATCGCCGTCGGATAGATGGCGTTGCTCGCGAAGAAGAGCGGCATCGTTAGAACCTGGCCGATTCCCATGAAGCGCTCGCGCGTCTTCACGATGCACGCGACGATCAGTGAGAACGTCGAGAACACGGCTGCTCCGAGCACGATGAGCAGGACCGCCCCGCCGAGCGGTCCGGCAGCCCAGCGAATCTGCACGCCGAGGGCGAGCGCGAGAAGGACGATGACGATCGCCTGCACGAGCGCGCGCATAGCCCCGCCCAGCGCCTTGCCGAGCACGAGCGCCGCGCGCGGCGTGGGGGTCGCGAGGAACTTGTGCACGATGCCGAGATCGCGTTCCCAGATGATCGAGATGCCGTTGAAGATGGCGATGAAGAGCACGCTCTGCGCGAGGATGCCGGGCACGAGGAAATGCAAATAGGGCAGCCCGCCCGTATCTACGATGTGCCCGCGGCTGATCACCTGACCGAAGATCAGCAGCCACAGCGCAGGCTGCAGCGCGCGCGTGAACAGCTCGGTGGGGTCGTGCAGCAGCTTGCGCGTCTCCATATCGGCGATGGCGAGCGTTTTCGCGGCAAATGCCGCCGCGCGGCATGCGACGGCGGGCGCCGGCTCAGCCGAGCCTGCCGGCAGTGCGGCGCGTGGTGGCGGTTTCAGCATAAGTGGTTTCCCCTTCTGCCCCGGCGGTGAACCGCTCGAACGCGTCATCGAGCGTCGCGCCCCGGCCGGCAACGGACTTGAGCGCTTGCGGCGAGTCCACGGCCGCCAGCGCACCACGATGCATGATGGCGATGCGGTGGCAGAGCGCCTCGGCTTCGTCCATGTAGTGCGTCGTGACGACCACGGTCGTTCCCAAATCGCGATTGAGCCGCTTTATGTGTTCCCATACTGCGTGGCGCGCGAGCGGGTCGAGGCCGACCGTTGGCTCGTCCAGGAAGAGGACCTTTGGCCGGTGCAGCGTGGACTGCGCGATCTCGAGGCGGCGGATCATGCCGCCCGAATAGGAGCGCACCATGCGCCCGGCGGCATCGTCGAGCTCCATGAAATGCAGCGCTTCGGCGATCCGCTGGCTTCGCTCGGCGCGTGGAATGTCGTAAAGCCGCGCGAACACGAGGAGGTTTTCGTAACCGGTCAACTCGCCGTCCGCAGAAAGCGCCTGGGGCACGTAACCGATGACGCTGCGCACCTCGCGCGCTTGCTTCGCGATGTCGTAGCCTGCGATACGCGCCGTGCCGCTCGTCGGCGGCAGAAGCGTGGTGAGCATCTTGATAGTGGTCGTCTTGCCGGCGCCGTTGCGGCCGACAAGGCCGAAGATCTCCGCCGCAGCGACCTCGAGGCTCAGCCGGTCCACCGCGCACAGCTCGCCGAAGCGGCGCGTAAGGCCGCGGATGGAGATCACGCCTCTAGCCGCGCGGTGGTGCCAGGTCCGGCGGTGGCGGCACCGGTGGCGTGAGCTGCCGTGCGGGCGGCGCTGCGTAGCGCCCGCTCATCGGCACCTGGTTGCCGCGGGCGTACATGCATTGCATGTAAGCGTTGTCATAGCGCTGCTGTACGTTGTGCGCGCTTTCCGCCCCGGCGCCCGCCCCGGCAATCGCGCCGCCCGCGGCGCCGATGCCCGCGCCGGCCACCGCGCTTTCGGCGCGCCCGCCGATGGCCGCTCCCGCGAGGCCGCCGATCGCGGCGCCGAGCGCCGCACTCTTCGCGCCGGCTTGCGCCGCGGCCTGGTCGGCGCTCATGCCAACGCTCGATTGCGCATATTGGCGGCATTCGTAGTCGTCGAAGCGGAACTGCTCGTAGCTCTTGCCCGAGCCGGCGAGCACCATGACGCTCGGACCGGTAGGTGTCGAAACGCAGCCCGCGAGCGCGACCGCGAGCAGGCCAGGAACGACTCTCTTCATGCGGCGCAGTCTGACACGATGGCGAGATGGCACGTTGATGTGGGTCAACTCCGCCTCGGTCGCGCGCCCTAGCATGAAGCGTAAGGAGCCGATTCCCTTGGACTATCGCTATATCCGGTTCTTCGACGAGATTTCGCTGAACGATGTCGCGCTGGTCGGAGGCAAGAACGCATCGCTCGGCGAGCTCTACCGCAGGCTCACGGCGAGCGGCGTGAAAGTGCCGAACGGCTTCGCCGTCACGGCGGACGCGTACCGGCTGATCCTAGATCGCGCGCAGGCCTGGGCGGCGCTGCGCGGAGCGCTGGCCGGCGCCGCGGGCGGAGTCGAGCCGTTGGCGCGCGGAGCGGCGCGCGCGCGCGAAATCGTGCGCGATGCGCCGTTTCCTGCCGAGCTCGCCGCTGAGATCCTCGAAGCGCATGCGAAGCTCGCCGCCCAGTACGGCGAGGAATTGAGCGTCGCAGTCCGCAGCTCCGCCACTGCCGAAGACCTTCTCAACGCGAGCTTCGCCGGACAGCATGAGAGCTTCCTCAACGTGCGCGGGGCCGAAGAGCTGATCCATGCCTGCCGCAATTGCTTCGCGAGCCTCTTTACCGACCGTGCCGTGCGTTATCGCCTCGACCAGGGCTTCGATCATTTTCGCGTCGCGCTTTCGATCGGGGTCATGAAGATGGTGCGCGCGGACCTCGGCTCGAGCGGAGTCGTGTTCACCCTCGATACCGAAAGCGGATTCCGCGACGTCGTCTTCGTCACCGCTGCCTGGGGCCTGGGCGAGAACGTCGTGCAGGGCACCGTCGATCCGGACGAGTTCTACGTCTTCAAGCCGACGTTCCGCGGCGGAAAACGCGCGGTGCTCAAGCGTGCGCTCGGCGGCAAGGAACTGAAAATGGTGTACGGCGGCGACGGCCGGCAGGCGACCCATAGCGTGCCGACGACGGCGGAGGAGCGCCGCGGCTACTGTATCGACGACGCCGAAGTGCTCGAGCTCGCGGGAGCGGCGATCGCCATCGAAGATCACTACAGCGCGGCGGCCGGGCATTCCGTTCCCATGGATATCGAGTGGGCGAAGGACGGCGTCGACGGCAAGCTCTACATCATCCAGGCGCGACCCGAGACGGTGGTATCGCGCCGCGCGGCCGGAGTCCTCGAGCAATACAGCCTGTCCAGGCAAGGCACGCTCAGGCTCACCGGCCATGCGGTCGGCGAACGCATCGCCTCGGGCCGGGCGCGCGTCGTGCGATCGCACCGCGAGCTGGCCGAATTCCAGCCGGGCGAAGTCCTGGTCGCGCCCGCGACCGAGCCCGACTGGGGAACCGTGATGAAGAGCGCCGCTGCCATTGTCACCGACCGCGGCGGGCGGACCTGTCACGCCGCGATCGTGGCCCGTGAACTTGGCATCCCGGCCGTCGTGGGAGCCGGCGATGCCACCGCTCGCCTCACTACCGGCGAGGAGATCACGGTTTCGTGCGCCGAAGGCGCGACCGGCAAGGTGTACGAGGGAATCCTGCCGTTCGAGGTCACCCGGCTCGAGGAGCGTTCCGTGCTACGTACGCGCACCGAGATCATGGTGAACCTCGGCAACCCCGAGATCGCCCTGCGCCTGAGCTTCCTCCCGGTGGACGGCGTCGGCCTCGCGCGCATGGAGTTCATCATCTCCGAGGCGATCAAGGCCCACCCGATGGCACTCGCGCATCCCGAGCGCATCGCCGATGCGGCCGAGCGCGCCGCGATCGAGGAGCTCGCCCGCGGCTGCGCGACCCCGGCGGACTATTTCGTCGAGCGGCTCTCCGAGGGCGTGGGCACGATCGCGGCGGCGTTCTATCCGAAGCCGGTCATCGTGCGCATGTCGGATTTCAAGACGAACGAGTACGCCTCGCTCGTCGGCGGACGCGGCTTCGAGCCGGCGGAGGAAAATCCGATGCTCGGCTTCCGCGGCGCCTCGCGCTATGCCCACCCCGCCTACGCGGACGGCTTCGCGCTCGAATGCCGCGCGATGACGCGCGTACGCGAGCAGATGGGCCTCGTGAACGTGAAGCTGATGATCCCGTTCTGCCGTCGCATCGAAGAAGCCGAGCGCGTCCTCGCCGAGATGGCGCGCCACGGCTTGAAGCGGGGCGAGGGCGGGCTCGAAATCTACGTGATGTGCGAGATCCCGAACAACGTGATCCTGGTCGACGGCTTCGCGCGGCTCTTCGACGGCTTCTCGATCGGGTCGAACGATCTCACGCAGCTTGCGCTCGGCGTCGACCGGGACTCCGGCATCGTGGCGTTCGATTTCGACGAGCGCGACCCGGGCGTCAAGGCGCTGATCGGCATGGCGATCGCCGGCGCGCACCGCAACGGCCGGCACTGCGGCATCTGCGGCCAGGCACCTTCGGATTACCCGGAAATCGTCGAGCTTCTGGTGCAGTCGGGTGTCGACTCGATCAGCGTGAATCCCGATGTTGCCGTGCGCACGCGCGAGCTCGTCGCGCGCGCCGAGCGCGCGTTATCGCTTGTCGGACGCGCCGCTGAAGCCGGGGTGAAGCTCGAGTGACAGCGGGCAGGACGCGACCAGGCGCGCGATAGTGGCGTCGAGGGCGGCGCCGTGATTGAGCATGGCGTCAACCGCTTCGGAAATCGGCATCGGCACCCCAAGGCGCCGCGCGAGCGCCACGACCGCCTCGGCGGAAAAGGCGCCTTCGGTGACTTCCTTGCGCTCGGCGAGCACCTCGGCGAGGCGGCGGCCTTCGCCGAGCGCGACGCCGAGCGAGGTGTTGCGCGACTGCAGGCTGTTGGCGGTGAGCATGAGGTCGCCCGCGCCGCTGAAGCCGAGGAAGGTCTCGCGCCGCGCGCCTTTCGCGCGGCCGAGGCGAATCGATTCGTCGAGACCCAGCGTGACGAGCGTCGCGCGCGCGTTTTCGCCCAGCTTGCGGCCAGCGGCAATGCCGGAGGCGATGGCGATCACGTTCTTCATGACGCCGCCGAGCGCGGCGCCGATGACGTCGTCCGACGGGTGCACGCAGAAGCTCGGGCTCGCGATCTCGCCGGCTAGACTGGTTGCAAGCGCCATGTCGGCGCAAGCGAGCGTCACGCCGCAAGGCAGGTCGCTCGCGATCTCACGCGCGAACGACGGCCCGGAGAGCACCGCGACGCGCGCCTGCGGCAGCGTCTCAGCGAGCACCTCGGGCATGAGCGCGAGGCTGCCGCGCTCCATTCCCTTCGAGCAGCTCACCACCGGCGTGCCCGGCTTGACGAACGGTGCGAGCTGCACCGTGACCGAGCGCATGTGCTGGGCCGGCGGCGCAAGGAGCAGGAAATCCGCCCCTTCTGCCGCCGCGCGCAGCGCGCCCGTCGCGCGGATGCCGGGCGGGATGCGCGCGCCGGCAAGGAAGAAGCGGTTCATGCGCTCTTCATTGATCGCGGCGACGACTTCAGGCTCGCGCGCCCACATGACAACTTCGTGCCTGGACCTGCTGATGACGCAGGCCATCGCCGTGCCGAACGCGCCGCCGCCGATGATCCCCACCCGGGCCATGCCGAGCATCGTGCCGGCGCTACCGGCTCGATGATTGACGCGGATCAAAAGAGCCCGGGAGCGATGCCCTAAATTGCAGGCATCACCTGAAAGGGGGCCGCCATGTCGAAGCGCAAAAGTGTCGCCGCCGCGCTGCTAGTCCTGCTCGCCGCCGCGGGTCCGGCTGCCGCGCAGCAGATCGAGAACGAGCTGGTGCTCATCACGCCGGTGGCGAAGACGCTCACCGATCCCGCGCTCGCCGAATTCACGAAGTATGCAAGGGAGCGCTGGAACATCACTGTCAAGGCGAGCGCGCTTGCCGCCGGCACTCCGGTCGCCTACGGCCAGATCGTCGAATGGAAAGGTCGGCCGCAGGCGGACATCTTCTGGGGCGGGGAAAGCGCGCTCTTCGACAAGCTCGCCGAGCAAAAACTTCTTGCGCGCTTAAGCCTGCGCAAGGATATCGTCGATGCGGTGCCGCCGAGCATCGGCAAGCCCAAGCCGATCGCGCTCAAGGACCCGGCGGGGTTCTGGATCGGCACGGTGCTTGAGCCCTACGGCCTGGTCTATCACCCGCGGCTGCTCGCGCGTCTGGGCGTGCAGCCGCCGAAAGACTGGGACGATCTGCTCAACCCGAAGCTCAGAGGCAACGTGGCGCAATGCGCGCCGACACGCTCCTCGAGCAGCCATGCCACCTATGAAGTGATCCTGCAGCGCGACGGCGACGACAAGGGCTGGGAATGGCTCAAGCGCCTCGGGGCGAACACCGGCATCTTTACCGCGCGCAGCCGCGATGTGCCTTCCGTGGTGGCGAAGGGCGAGTTCGCCGCGGGCTTCGCCGTGCCGAGCTACATGGCGTTCGAGGACCGGCTCGCCGGCTTCGACATCAAGTTCGTCGCGCCGAAGACTGCCTGGATCACGCCCGAGCCGATCGCCATCCTCGCGGGCGCACCGCATCCGGCCGCGGCGCGTGCCTTCATCGAGTTCCTGCTCTCCGAGCGCGGCCAGAAGGTCGCGATGGAGCGCGGCGTCTTCCCGATCACGCCGAAATATCGCGTGCAAGGCGCGCCGGGCTCCACCGCGGAAAAAGCGGTCGAGTTCACCGGCGGCATCCGGTCGTACTTCGAGGTCGAAGTCAACAACATCTACGACGACGACGTCGCGCAAAAGCGCTATGAGGCCGTCAACAGCCGCTTCCGCAAGGAAATCGAGGCGGTGGCCGAAGAGCTGAAGAAGAAATACTGATGCATGCGCATCAGCGTCCACGACATCGTCAAGCGCTTCGGAGCGAACGAGGTCGTCGGGCGCTCGAGCTTCTCGATCGCGGACGGTGAGCTGTTCACGCTGCTCGGCCCTTCAGGGTGCGGCAAGACCACGCTGCTGCGCCTGATCGCCGGGTTCTACGCCCCCGACGCAGGCGAGGTGCGCTTCGACGAACGGCGCGTGAACGAGGTGCCGCCGCACGAGCGCGGCATCGGCATGGTGTTCCAGAACTATGCCCTCTGGCCGCACATGACGGTGTTCGACAACGTTGCCTACGGGCTCAAGCTGCGCGGCATCGCTCGCGCGGAGATCGCCGACCGGGTGAGGGGCGTGCTCGAAAAGGTGAGGCTGCCGGGACTCGGCGAGCGCTATCCGGGCCAGCTCTCCGGCGGCCAGCAGCAGCGCGTCGCTCTCGCGCGCGCACTGGTTCTCAGTCCCAAGATCCTGCTCCTCGACGAGCCGCTCTCCAATCTCGACGCCAAGGTGCGCATCCAGGTGCGCGCCGAGATCCGGAAGCTGCAGAAGGAGCTCGGCATCACCACCGTCTACGTGACGCACGACCAGGAGGAGGCGCTGACGCTCTCGGATCGCATCGTGGTGTTCAACCAGGCGCGCGTGTTCCAGGTCGGCACGCCGCGCGAGCTCTACGAGCAGCCGGCGAATCGCTTCGTTGCCGACTTCATCGGCATCAACAATCTGATCGACGGCACGGTGCGTGCCGTGGAGCCCGGTTTCCTGCGGGTGGAGACGGCGCTCGGCGAAATGCGCGCGCTGCCGAACAGCGAGGTGCCGGCAGGCGCCGAGTGCATCGTTTGCGTTCGCCCGGAGAACATCGCGCTTGATGGCGCGGGGGGCGAGCGCAATGTCGTCCAGGGCAAGATCGGCTTCTCCGCCTATCTCGGCAACACCATGCGCTACGACGTCGAACTCGCGCCGGGCATCACGCTCAAGGTCGACGACCGCGACCCCTGGCACCACGCGCAGCGCCCGCTCGGAGCCGCCGCGGAGCTCAGCTTCGCCTGGCGCGCGACGCTGGCCATCCCGCGCAAATGATGCTGGCGCCCCGCGCTCCCCTGGCGGCACTCGGATTTGCCCTCATCTGGGCGTTCCTGCTCGTCTTTGTCCTGTATCCGCTGACGCGGATCTTCTACGACGCCTTCACCGATGAAGCGGGGCGGGCGACGCTCGCCAACTTCCACGAGTTCTTCACCGACTCCTATTACCTGCGCTCGCTGTGGAAGTCGCTCGCGCTCGGTGCGGCGGCCGTGGTCACTACTTCCATCGTCGGCATCGCCGTCGCCTTTCTCCTGATCCGCTGCGAGTTCCCGTACCGCAATCTGTTCTCCTATCTGACGATGCTGCCGCTGATCCTGCCGCCTCTCGTCGGCGTGCTCGGCTTCGTCTTCATCCTCGGGCGCGCCGGCACGGTGAACGTGCTCCTCATGGACTGGGCCGGCATCCAGCACCCGGTGAACTTCATGTATGGCGTGCACGGCGTGCTGCTCGTGGAGACGGTGCACCTCTTCCCGATGATGACGCTCAGCATCCTCGACGCCCTCGCCAAGGTTGATCCGGCGCTCGAGGAAGCGGCGCAGGGCCTGGGCGCGCGCAGCTGGCGCCGGCTCTGGGATGTGACGCTGCCGCTCACGACGCCCGGTTACGTGTCGGGAGCGTTGCTCGTCTTCATCTGGACCTTCGCCGACTTCATCACGCCGCTCGTCCTCGGCGTGCAGGACCTGCTCGCGGCGCAGGCGTATCTCAACATCGTGCAGTTCGTCGACCGGCGCATCTTCCGCATGGGGATCGTGATCTCGGCGTTGCTCGTGCTGCTCGCGATTTTCTTCGTGCACGCCGCGCGCCAGTACGTGGCGCTCAAGGACTACAGCTCGCTTGCCTACTCGAAAGTCGAGCGTCGGCAGCTCGGGCCGGTGAAGCGCTGGGCAGCGGTCGGGTTCCTGGCGGCGCTGATGATCGTGTCCTTCGTGCCGCAGCTCGGCGTCGTCCTCGCCGCAGTGGGGCGCGGCTGGTCGCTAACGCCGTTCCCGGTCGAGTACACGCTGGAATTCTTCCGCCAGGTTAGCGTCGAGACGCCCAAGTTCATCATCAACTCGTTCCTGTACTGCGGCATCGCGGTGACCCTGTGCCTCGCGATCGGCGTGCCGATGGCGTGGATCATGGGCCGCACCCAGGCGCCTGGCCGCGGCGCCATGGATGCGCTCACCACGCTGATGCTCGCCATCCCGGGCACCGCCGTCGGCATCGCTTTCGTGCGCGCGTTCAACGTGCCCCTGCCGGTCATCGACGTGCCGCTCACGGGCATGTGGTTGATCCTCCCCTTGGTGCTCGCCGTGCGCCGCCTGCCTTACACGGTGCGCGGCAGCTACTCGTCGCTGCTTCTGGTGCACAAGTCGATGGAAGAAGCCGCCGAGAACGTGGGCGCGAGCAAGCTGCGCACCTTCCGCGACATCACGGTGCCGCTCGTCTGGAAGGGGATTTTCGTCGGCGCGCTCTTTTCCTTCATCACCTCCATCCAGGAAGCCTCGGCCACGATCTTCCTCACCCTGGGCGGCCACGAGATGATCCCGTTCGGCATCTTCAGCTTCTACATCGCCGGCTCGCAGAGCCAGGCGGCCGCCCTCGGCGTGATCCTCATCGTGCTGTGCGCCCTCAGCCTCGTCATCGTCAACCGCATCGCCGGAACCCGCGTCGGCGGGCTCTTTGGGTGAGCGCTTGACTCAGGTCAATAGCGATGCTTCGCAAGCATCTAGCATGGGTAAGCAACAGGAGGGAGCCATGCAATCCGTGAGCACAGAGAAGCTGATGAACGATTTGCACGCCGTGGTCGATGACACGGAAGAACTGCTGAAAGCCACCGCGGCGCAAACCGGCGAGAGCATCGAAAAGCTGCGTGCCCGCGCTACCGAATCCTTGAATGCCGCCCGGGCGCGCTTGCGCGAGGCGGGCGAAAGCCGGGTGCATCAGCAGCCCTGGACGAGCCTCGGCGTCGTGGCGGGCATCGCCTTCCTCCTCGGGATGCTGCTCGGCGGTAGGCATGAAGACTGAGCGCGGCGGATTCCGCCTGCTGCGCCAGGAGCAGCTCCTGCAGGAGCTGGTCCACGACAGCTACAAATCCAAGCGCAAGCGGCGCGAGCCGACGCGTTGTCCGGACTGCGGTGCGGTCTATCGCGAGGGCCGCTGGAGCTGGGCCGAGGCCCCGGAAAAGGCGCATGCGGCGCGCTGTCCCGCCTGCCAGCGCGTCCACGACGGCTTCCCCGCCGGCTATGTCACGCTGAGCGGGCAGTTCTTCGCGAAGCACCGCGAGGAAGTCCTCGGCGTGGTGCGCCGCTGCGAGAGAGCGGAGCGTGCCGAGCATCCGCTGGAACGCATCATGGCCATCAAGCCCGACGCCGACGCAACGCTTGTCACCACCACGGACACGCACCTCGCGCGGCGCATCGGCGACGCGCTGCGCGATGCCTACAAGGGCGAGCTGGAATATCGCTACAACAAGGAAGAGAACCTGCTGCGCGTCGCCTGGAGCCGCTGAACGCCGGCCGGCTGAATGCCAATGCCAAGGAGCATCGTCCCATGAAAATCCGCGATTTTTGCAGTCGGGAAGTTGTCACCGTCGAGCCGCTGGCAACTTTGCGCGTAGCGTCGATCCTCATGCGCCAGAATCACGTCGGGGCGCTGATCGTGGTCGAGCAGAGGGATGGCGGTTCGCACCCGGTGGGAATCGTCACCGATCGCGACATCGTCGTTGGCGTGGTCGCCATCCCGGGCGGGATTCCCGAGGCAATCAGGGTGTGTGACCTCATGTCGACGCGACTCGCGGTGGTTCGGGAAGACGACGGCGTGTTCGAGGCCGTGCAGGCGATGAGCGAGCGCGGCGTCCGCCGCCTGCCGGTGATTGCAGCGGACGGCACTCTTCGCGGCATCGTGACTGCCGACGACATCCAGCGAGTCGTGTCGACAGAGATGGCCAACCTTGCGGCGGCGCTGAAGCGCGGCGTCGAGCGAGAGGAGCTCGAGCGGCGCCTCGATCTCGTGCTCACGCGAAGCTAAGGCGTTTGGTAGACGCGCAGGTACGCCTGCGCCGGGCGCTCCCACCCGAATTCGGCGTGCATCGCTCGCTGCTGCAGGCGTCGCCACGGCTCGGCCCCTTGGTCATAGGCCTCCAGGCCGCGATCAAGGGCAGCGTCCAGGGCCTGCGGGCTCGTCTTGTCGAACACGAAACCGATCTCGCTGTCGGCCACGGTGTCGGCGACGCCGCCCACCCGGCGCACGATGGGCAGCGTGCCGTAGCACATCGCGTACATCTGAGCGAGGCCGCAGGGCTCGAAGCGCGACCCGTGCAGCAGCTTGTTTGCTTCTCTTCCGCGCCCGCCGCCGCGCGCTGCGCTTGAGGCAGATCAACCCGTGCCTCGCGCATCGCGGTGCAATACGAGTTGGAGGCGCGTCCGATGTTCGATTCTCCGCTCGAGTGGTGCCCGATCTGCAACAACTGGGTCGCGCTGGATCAGACCTTTGCGGAGTGCGCGCGCCAGCACGGCTGTAGCCCCGGACGCTGTCCGCTCGCTTCGCTGCTCGAGTGTTGGAAATCCGCTGCGCCGGTGACTACCGCCGGCGCGTCGCGGGAAAGCGGGCTGGGAGTGGGCTGACCATGGCGAACGCCGCGCGTCCTCTCACGCTGGTCCTTCTCTGGCACATGCACCAGCCCGAGTACCGCGATTACGCGACAGGCGAATTCCGCGAGCCATGGGTCTATCTGCACGCCATCAAGGACTACGCGGACATGGCGTGGCATCTCGAGAATCACCCGGGCGTCCGGGCGATCGTGAACTTCACGCCCGTGCTGCTCGACCAGATCGAGGATTACGTCGACCAGTTCGCGCGCGGCAAGCTGCGCGATCCGTTGCTGCGCCTGCTCGTGCGGCCGGACAACGAGGCGCTCGGCGAGGCGGAGCGCAGCTTCATCCTCGAGCACTGCTTCCGCACCGACGATGAGCCGGTGGTGCGGCGCTTCGCCGCGTACCAGCATCTGCACGAGCTCTTCGCGCTGCTCGAGGCGCGCGGCTCAGATTCGCGCCATCATCTCTCGGACCAGTATTTCTTCGATCTGCTCACCTGGCATCACCTGCGCTGGGCCGGAGAGACCGTGCGGCGTTCTTCGCCCGTCGTCACGCGGCTGATGGCCATCGGCACCCGATTCTCGTACGCCGACCGCACGGACCTGTTCCGTCTTATCGGCGAGCTGGTGAGCGGCATCATGCCGCGCTACGCGAAGCTCGCCGAAGCAGGGCGCATCGAGCTTTCGACGACGCCGCACTTTCATCCGATGGCACCGCTGCTCATGAGCTTCGGGGTCGTGCGCGAAGCGGCACCGGAGGTCGCGCTGCCGCAGGCGCCGCAATACCCTGGGGGCTACGGCCGGGTGAGGGCACAGCTCGAGTCCGCTCTTGATTCGCACCGCCGGCGCTTTGGCATCGCCGCGGGCGTCTGGCCGGCGGAAGGCGCGATCTCGCCCGCGTTTGTGCGGCTCCTTGCAGACCATGGCTGTAAGTGGACGGCGAGCGGCTCCCGTGTGCTCGCGAACAGCCTGCAGGGGTCCGCTTCGCCGCAAGCGCTCTATCGTCCCTATCGACTCGAAGCGGCCGGAGCGCAGCTCGCGATCTTCTTTCGCGACGACCGGCTTTCCGATCTCATCGGGTTCGAGTACGCGAAATGGAACAGCCATGACGCGGCGGCGAACCTGATCGCCGAGCTCGAGACGATTGCTGCTGGGGCGAAGGAAGGGACGCCGCTCGTGAGCGTGATCCTCGATGGCGAGAACTGCTGGGACTCGTACGCGTACAACGGCTACTACTTCCTCACGGCGTTGTATCAGGCGCTCGAATCGCGCCCGTCGATCCGCACTACGACATATCGCGCGCACCTTGAGGAGACCGGCGGCGCGCCACTGCAGCCGCTGCCGCGGCTCGTTTCCGGGACCTGGGTGCAGGGCAGCTTTTCCACCTGGATAGGTTCGCCGGAAAAGAACCACGCGTGGGACCTGCTGTGCACGGCCAAGCAGAGCTTCGATCTCGTTATCGGCAGCGAGCGCCTGTCAGAGACGGCCGCGAGTGCGGCCTTGCGGCAGCTAGCGGCCTGCGAGGCGTCCGACTGGTTCTGGTGGCCGGGCCCCTACAACCCGCAGCACACCGTCGAGTGCTTCGACCGCATGTACCGCGACAACCTGATCAACCTTTACCGGCTGCTCGAGCTGCCGGCGCCGAGCGCGCTGGCGCTGCCGATCAGCCGCGGCGGCGGCCACCCGGAGGCGGGCGGAACGATGCGCCGAGCGGAGGCAAGCTCATGAAAACCCATTGCGATGTTCGTATCCAGGCCGGCAAGATCCTGCTGCGGGGCGAGATGTACCTGCCGCAGGCGCCTGCCGGCATGATCGTGTTCGCTCACGGCAGCGGAGTCACGCGGCGCGATCCGCTCAACCGGTTCGTGGCCCGCCGGCTCGAGCGCGCCGCATACGCCACGCTCCTAATGGATCTGCTCGAGGACTACGAGACCCGCGATCGCCACAATGTCTTCGACGTCGGAATGCAGGCGGAGCGCCTGATCGAGGTGAAGGCCTGGTTGGGCATGCAGCCCCGAACGCGCTCATTGCGCCTTGGCTATTTCGGCACTGGCGTGGGAACGGGCATCGTGCTCGTGGCGGCGGCCAAAGCGCCAGCGCGCGTCTGCGCGATCGTTTCGCGAGGCGGCCGTCCCGACACGGCGCTTCACTGGGTGCCGCAGGTGAAAGCACCGACGCTTTTCATCGACGATGGCGCGGTGCCGGACTTCATCGAGGCGACATACCGCGCCGCGACCGCGGAGAAAGAGCTCGTTTACGTGCCGACCGCCGGGCGGTTGTTCAAGGAGCCGGACGCCATCAAGGCGGTGGCGCAGCACGCGTGCCGCTGGTTCTCGCGGCACATGCTGCCCGTGCGCGCAGCGCGCCCGGTTGCCGAACTGGAGGGAAGCCCCGCGTAGGGCGGCAGTGAGCAAGGTGCTCGCCGCGGATCTGGGCGCCAC
>DASQIG010000059.1:0-2482 GCA_035631735.1 Burkholderiales bacterium
TGCGCCGCGGTGCGTTCGGCCTCGCGGGCGGTCTCCTCACCGCGCGCGGCATCCCGCTCGCCGAGCGCCTGCGCGCCGCGCGCTTCATCGCGCGGCTGCGGCGCGCGCGCTTCCGGCTCGCAGCCGATACCAGCGTGAGCGAGCTGCTCGCGCAGCACGGGCAGACCGGGCGCATCGGGCACTACCTGTGGCGGCCGCTCTGCGTCTCGGCGCTGAACACGCCGCCGGAGCTCGCTTCCGCGAATGTGTTTCTCGCCGTGCTGCGAGACACGCTGGGTGCCGAGGCCGCGGTCAGCGACCTGGTGCTGCCGCGCGTGGACCTCTCGCGCCTTTTCCCCGAGCCGGCGGCCGACTTCGTCCGCACGCACGGCGGCGAACTGCGGCTGCAGTCGCCGGTGAAGGAGCTCGGCGCGCTGCGACAGCAGTTCGACCACGTGATCGTGGCGGTCGGGCCGCACCAGCTCAAGACCATCCTGCCCGATGCGCCGGAGTATTCGTACCAGCCGATCTACACCTGCTACCTGCAATACAGCGACTCGGTGCGCCTGCCCTTTCCGATGCTCGGGCTTGCCGACGGGCTGGTGCAGTGGGTGTTCGATCGCGGCGCGCTGCTCGGCGAGAACGGGCGCCTCGCCTGCGTGATCAGCGCGCAGGGCGATCACCAGCAGATGACGCTCGAGGAAATCGCGGAGCGCTGCCATCGCGAGCTCGCCACGGCGCTAGGCGCGCTCGCCAGGCCGCAGTGGTGGCGCGTCATCGCAGAGAAGCGCGCGACGATCACCTGCTCGCCCGGGCCGAAGCGGGTCCCGCCGCCGATTCGGGGCGTGCAATTCGCCGGCGATTACACCGATCCGGAATATCCGCCGACGCTGGAAGCTGCGGTGCGCAGCGGCGTCCGCGCCGCGTCATCCATTTTGGAACTCGCGCGTTGAGGCAGGAATAGAATGGGCATCGTGTACAGCAAAATCGTCCTTCGCAATCCGCGGTTGCCGGAACTCGAGTCGATCGAGGTCGAGGCGATGGCGGATTCCGGAGCGCTTTTTCTCTGTATTCCCGAAGAGCTGTGTTCGCGCCTGCGGCTGGAGCAAGTGACCGATCAAACAGTCACCTTGGCGGATGGTTCGAAGAGAAACGTGCCCTACGTGGGCCCTGTCGAAGTGCGGTTTAAGAACCGCGTCGGCTTCACGGGGGCAATCGTGATCGGCGATCAGGTGCTGGTCGGTGCCATTCCCATGGAAGAGCTCGACCTTGTGGTGATCCCGCGGACCCGTGAGCTCGATGTAAATCCGGCGAGCCCGGATAGAGCATCCTCCATCGTCAAGCAGACCCTGGCTCCGAATTCAGAGGTTGCGCAGTAGCTGTACGGCCTGGTCGACGCGCTCGACTGGAAGCACCTCGAGGCCGCTGATCTTCGCCTTCGGCTGGTTGGCGCGCGGGATGATCATCTTGGTGAAGCCAAGCTTCGCGGCCTCGCGCAGGCGCTCCTGGCCGCGCGGCGCGGGCCGCACCTCGCCGGCGAGGCCGATCTCGCCGAAGACGGCGACCTTCTCGGCGATCGGCCGGTCGGTGAGCGAGGAGACGATGGCGAGCGTCACCGCGAGATCCGCCGCCGGCTCGCTGATGCGCACGCCGCCGACGGCGTTGACGAAGACGTCCTGTTCCCAGCTCGCGATGCCCGCGTGACGGTGCAGCACCGCGAGCAGCATGGCGAGGCGGTTCTGCTCGAGGCCGACCGAGAGGCGGCGCGGATTGGGCGCGTGCGCCGCGTCGACCAGCGCCTGGATCTCCACCAGCAGCGGCCGCGTGCCTTGATGGTCGCGAGCACGCATGAGCCTGGAACGGATTTTTCGTGCGTCGACAGGAAAAGCGCCGACGGGTTGTTCACTCCGCGCAGGCCCTTGTCGGTCATGGCGAAGACGCCGAGCTCGTTCACCGCGCCGTAGCGGTTCTTCACCGCGCGCACCAGGCGGAAGGCCGAGCTGGGATCGCCCTCGAAATAGAGCACCGTGTCGACGATGTGCTCGAGCACGCGCGGGCCGGCGATCGCGCCTTCCTTGGTCACGTGGCCGATGAAGACCAGCGTGGTGCCGGTGCGCTTGGCGTGGCGCGTGAGCTGCGCCGCGCATTCGCGCACCTGCGCTACCGAGCCGGGCGCCGATTGCAGCGTCTCGGACCAGAGCGTCTGGATCGAGTCGACCACGGCGACGCGCGGCCGCGCCGACTCGAGCGCCGCGACGATGCGCTCGAGCTGCGTCTCCGCGAGGAGCCGCAGCGCGCCCGATTGCAGCGCGAGACGCCGCGCGCGCAGGGCGATTTGCTCGGCTGATTCCTCGCCGCTGATATAGAGCGCGGGAAGCGTCGCCGACAAGGCGTGCAGCGCCTGCAGCAGCAGCGTCGACTTGCCGATGCCCGGATCGCCGCCGAGGAGCGCGACCTGGCCGGCGACCAGGCCGCCGCCGAGCACCCGGTCGAGCTCGGCAAC
>DASQIG010000060.1:0-2651 GCA_035631735.1 Burkholderiales bacterium
TCGGTCTCCCAGTCGACCTGCACGGCGGTGATGTCCTCGATCGAGTCCACCAGCCGCTGGTTGCGCAGATAGCCGATCGCCAGCGCTTCGGGCGCGTGGCCGAGCGTCATGAGGGTGACGATTTCTCTCTTGTCCAGGTACAGCGTCAGCGGGTGCTCGCCGGCGATCGACGTCGGCACCATCTCGCCGCGCTCGTTGTACGCCTCGACCTCGAAGGTGGCCGGGCGCGCGGCGTTCGTCAGAACCGGGGCGCCTTTCTCCTTTTTGTTAGCCGCCAATGTAGGACATCTCCACCTTGCGCAGCTTCGCCGTCTCGCCCGTGCGGATCTCGGAGTAGCGATCGGCGCGACGCTGCCACAGCGCGGCGATCTCGTTGCGGATCTCCTCGTCGCTGGCGCCGCCGCGCAGCAGCGCTTTCAGATCATGGCCCGACTCCGCGAAGAGACAGGTGAAGAGGGAACCCTCGGTCGAGAGCCGCATACGCGTGCAAGTGGAGCAAAAGGCCTGCGTGACCGAGGAGATGACGCCAATCTCGCCGCCGCCATCGGCATAGCGCCACCGTTCGGCAACTTCCCCGGTGTAATTCGCATCCACCGGCTCGAGCGGCCAGCGCGCCGAGATGCGGCGCACGACCTCCGCCGACGGGATGACGTCGTCCATGCGCCAGCCGTTGGTGCTGCCGACGTCCATGTACTCGATGAAGCGCACGATGTGCCCCGTGCCGCGCCAGCGCTCGGCCATGCGCACGATGTGCTCGTCGTTGACGCCGCGCTTCACCACCGTATTGATCTTGACCGGTGTCAGACCCTCGGCGGCGGCGACGTCGATCGCTTCGATGACCTTCGCCACCGGGAAATCGGCGTCGTTCATGGCGCGGAAGGTGGCATCGTCGAGCGAGTCGAGGCTCACCGTGACGCGGTCGAGGCCGGCGAGCTTGAGCGCGTGCGCCTGCTTGGCAAGCAGCGAGCCGTTGGTCGTCAGCGTCACTTCCACGCCGAGCGCGCCGAGCATCGCGACCAGCCGGTGCAGGTCGCGGCGCACGAGCGGCTCGCCGCCGGTCAGCCGAATCTTGCTGACGCCGAGCTCGACGAAAATGCGCGCCAGGCGCGTGATCTCCTCGAACGTGAGGATCGCGCTGTAGGGCAGGAACGGATGATCGGCACCGAACGCCTCGCGCGGCATGCAGTAGACGCAGCGGAAGTTGCAGCGATCGGTGACCGAGATGCGCAAGTCGTGCATCGCGCGGCCGCGCGTGTCCGCGAGCTCGCCGCCCGCGAATTGCGGTGCCGCGGACCTGCCCACGGTCGTCCTGTTCTCGATCGCAATGACCTTCTTCATCGCGCTGTTTCTCTGGGGGAAATCATAGCAGACGGGGTATATTCGAGGGCTCGTGGAGAAGCCGAATTTCCCGCTCGCCGTAGTAATGCAGCGCCGGCCCGCGCAGAGCCGCTGGGCCGATGTCGTCTGGGAGCCGCACGGCGTGGTCTGCGGCTATGCCGGCGCGGAGCGCAAGCTCCTGGTGCAGCACGATGGCGTCGTGCAGTGGCTGCATCCGGGATTCAAGCTCGAGCTGCATCGCGATGAGATCGAGGGTTACTACGAGAACGTGGTGACCGCCGATCCGCGCGTGTTCGTGCTCTGGCGCATGGAAGGCGAGGACGCGCTGCCGCTCGACGTGACGGCGAGCCGCGACGAGGCGAGCCGCTGGCTCGATGGCGGCCATTCGGTCGATGGCGTACCCATGCCGCCGGAGATCTACGCCTGGGTTGGCGACTACGTCGAGAAGAATTACCGGCCGCAGCCGAAGAAGCGCATCAAACCGCGCTCTTTCCAGCATCCGAAGGATCGCGTGTAAATGGGACGCAAGAATCCGCGTGAAATGCAGGTCGACGAAAAAGAGCCTTTCCTCGCGCGCTGGTCGCGCCTGAAGCGCGAAGCGCCGGCGGAAAAAAAGGACGACTCGCCCGCGCCCGCCATGCCGGCGGTGGAGAATTTGACGCCGGAATCGGATTTCGCGGCGTTCATGAACCCGAAGGTGAGGGACGAGCTGCGGCGCCTGGCGCTGAAGAGGCTGTTCAGCGACCCGCATTTCAACGTGCCCGATCCGTTCGAGCCGTACTCGGGAGACTGGACGGTGGGCGAGCCGATACCGCAGGAGCTGCTCGCGACGCTGAACCAGGCGCGCAGCGTGCTCTTCACCGAGCAGGAAAAGAAACCGGACGCTGAGCCGAAGGCGAACGTCACGGCGCCGGTGGAGAAAACCGAGCAGGGGGAAGCGAAGCCGGATGAGCCTGGAAGGCAAGACACTTAAGGTCTGTAGCTGTAATCGCACCATTGCCGTCGATGCGAACGCGCTCGCCAAGGCGCTCAAGGCGGGCGAGGCGCTGGCGGTGCACGATCAGCTCTGCCGCAAGGACGCCGGCGCGTTTCAGGCGGCGCTTAGCGAGCCGGATGTGATCGTGGCGTGCACGCAGGAGGCGGCGCTCTTCGGCGAGCTCGCGGAGCAGGCGCGTGCCAGCGCCAGCCTGAAATTCGTCAACGTCCGGGAGCTCGCCGGCTGGAGCGCGCGCGGCACCGAGGCCACGCCGAAGATCGCGGCGCTGGTGGCGATGGCGACGCTCCCGGAGCCGGAGCCCGCGCCGGCGGTGCAA
>DASQIG010000061.1:0-9336 GCA_035631735.1 Burkholderiales bacterium
GCAGGACAAGACCAAGGTGGTCATGCTCTACGAGATCTACAACGACGAAAAGGCGTTCGAAGCGCACCAGCAGACGCCGCACTTCAAGAAGTACCTCGCCGAGGCGGTGCCGCTCCTCGCGTCGCGCGAGCGGCACGTCTACCGGCGCGCCGAGTCCTGATCAATCCTCGTCGTCGTCGTCCTCGCGCTGCTCTGCGCGGCACCTGAAGTTCGCCGCGTCGTTGGTGCTGCCATGACCGGTGTACACCGCGGCTTTCGGAAACGGGCACAGCGGGCGCTGCATCGTAATGCCGGCCGCCGGATCGTCGCCCGCGTACTTGGTGGCGATGAGCTTCGTCGGCGGCTTGCCCCGCTCGACCCAGCGCTCGAGCGCGCTCAGCACGTCATGCTCGGCATCCATCACCGGCGCCGGTAGCGCGAACGGGCCGCCGAAAGCGTTCGGGCCTGGCCCGCCGCCGCAGTGCTGCATGCCCGGCACCATGAAGAGTCGGTAGAACTCCTGCACCTCGCCGAGCGCTTCGGCGCGCGTGTCGCGGCGTCCGGTGAAGAACGACACCACGCTCTCGTAGTAATTGATGCTGTTCAACGAGCTGATCGCGGGGTCGTTCCAGCCGTGGTAGTGCAGGATCTTGGCGCCGCGTTGCCTGAGCGGCCGCAGATCCGGGTTGATGGCGTTGATGAAGCGGCCGATGCTCGCGTCGTTGAAGGCCAGATCTTTATCGAAGTCGAAGGTGAAGAGGTTGTAGTTCGGGTCCTGGAAGACGAAGAACTTGACGTACTGCGTGCTGAAAAAGTCGAGCAATGCACCGCCCGGCACGGCGCCGGTGATCCACGCCGGCCAGCCGCCGGCGCCAGATTCCGCGCCGGGGAGAAGTCCCGGATAAATCTGCTCGCCGGTGCGCGGGTTCCTGGGCCCGGCGTAGATCTTTGCGACTGCGACGGCCTGCTTCGCGCTGAAGCAGGTGTTGGGGTCCTGGCCCGCCTGGCAGATGAGGCTCGAGGGGTTGAAATCGCATTTGCGCGGATCGCTCACGATGCCGTCGGTGATGCCGTCGAGCGCGTCGCACTTCGCGTTCACCGCGCCTTCGAGAATCGGCATCAGCTGCGGGCCGAACCAGCTCTGCGGATCCTTGAGATGCGCCTGGAAGCCGGCGGCGGCAGCGGTGAGAAGGTGCGTCCAATAGTTCGCCGGGGCGCCCACCACCAGGCCGTCGAAGTCTTCGGGAAACTGCTGCGCTTCCATCAGACCCTGCCGTCCGCCGGTCGAGCAGCCGCTGTAGTACGAAAAGCGCGGCCGCTCGCCGTAGAACGCGCGCACCAGGGCCTTGGCGATCTGCGTCGTGAGATGCATCGAGCGAGGGCCGAAGTCGATGACCTTCTCCGGATGGCCCAACGCCCAGCTCGCATCACCGCCGATGTGGCCGGTGTCGGTAGTCGCCGTAGCGTAGCCGCGCAGCACCGCGCGGCTCAGCGCCTCGGTGTTGATCGAGCCGACGAAGCCGCCGCCGCCCACGGCGTTGAACTTGCCGTTCCAGTTGGCGAGCGGCAGCCACGTCTCGAAGCCGATCTGCGAATCCGCTGTCGGCGCGATCACGCCCACGACCCGGCAATACGCCGGCAGCGGGCCACCGGTGACCGGCGCAGCCGAGGTAATGCTGGTGTCTGGCAGATGGAGCGCGGCCAGGCTTGAGCACGCTGCCGGATCGGCGGCTGCGGTGGTCGTAACTCCGGATGCAAAAAGGACAGCAAGGACGACTGCGTTTCGCTGACTCATCGACTTTCCTCCCCAGGAAGAGCGAAGCCAGCATACGCGAGCTACCTAGCAACAAGCTGACATTAGAATCGGCGCATGCCGTTAGACATCGGACGGAAAGCAAAACCATTGGTCCTCGCTGCGCTGGCATTCATCGCTGCGCAGGCACTGGCGCAGAGCTTTCCGGCAAGGCCGGTAAAGCTGCTGGTGGGCGTGCCGCCGGGCGGTCCGACCGACATTGTGGCGCGCGCGATCGCGCCGGCGCTCGGCGACGCGCTCGGCCAGCCGATCGTGGTGGAAAACCGCCCGGGCGCGAGCGGCGTGATTGCGACCGACGCGGTGGCGAAGGCGCTGCCTGACGGTCATACGCTGGCTTTCATCTACATCACGCACGCGACCAATCCGACGTTGCTAGCGAAGCTGCCGTACGACACGCTGCGCGATTTCGCGCCGGTGTCGCTCGTCGGCCGCCAGTCGATGGTGCTGCTCGCGCATCCCGCGTTCGCGGCGGGCTCGGTGCACGAGCTGCTCGCTGCGGCGAAGGCGGCGCCGGGCAAGATCGACTACGGCGCATCGGATGCCGGCAGCGCGCCGCATCTTGCCGCGGAGCTCTTCAAGATGATGGCCGGCATCGATCTCACGCCGGTCTACTACAAGGGCACTGCGCCCGCGCTCACCGACCTGATCGCAGGGCAGATACCGGTGATGTTTGTTTCCAACATCAGCGCGCTGCCGCACGTCAAAGCGGGCAAGCTCAAGGCGCTCGGCGTTACCGGTGCGCAGCGCACGGCGCTGGCGCCGGAGATTCCGACGATTGACGAGAGCGGGCTCGCCGGCTACGAGGCCTACGGGTGGTACGGCATCGCCGCTCCCGCCCGCACGCCGGGCGCAGTGATCGCGCGGCTGCACGCGGAGGTGGCGAAGATCGCGCAGAACCCCGCGATGAGATCGCGGCTCGCCGCGCAGGGACTCGAGCTTGTCGGCAATAGCCCCGCTGAATTCGACGCCTTCATCCGCCACGAGATCGCGAAGTGGGCAGCCGTGCTCAAGGCGGCCGGCATCAAGCCGCAGTAACGGTAATTCTTGCTGCCCGCGGGTCCAGTGGCGCCGGCCGTTCGTCGGTTCTGTCACAGACGCGCGCGGAGCCGCCAAGTAGGCTTCGCCTGCACCTTGTTTTGCAACTCACGGAGGAACCAATGGAAGAGCAAGCAAAAACAGGCATACATCCCCTGATCGCCGGCGCGGCGGTCGCGGTGATCGTCGCCGCGGGCGTCGCGGTCGCCGCAATCACGGGTTACCTGCCCGGCTCCAATGCCGAGATGGCGCCTGCCGCCAAAACCGACACGCCGCCGGCGTCGCATCCGGCGCAGCAGCGGCAGCATGCCGCGGCGACAAAGCCCGCGCAGCACCTGGCGGCCGTGTGCCATGACTGCGGCACGATTCTGGAAGTGAAGGAAGTCGACGTGCTCGGCAAGGGTACCGGCATCGGCGCGGTCGCCGGCGGCGTCGGCGGCGCGGTGCTCGGCCACGAGATCGGCGACGGCAGCCGCGCCGGCACCGCCGTCGGCGCGGTCGTCGGGGCCGTGGCAGGCCACCAGATCGAGCGCAAGGCGCGCGAGCACAAGAAGTACGAGATCTCGGTGCGCATGAACGACGGCTCGACCAAGGCGATCACCGACGAGAGCGGCAACCCGCTCGCCTGGAAGAGCGGCGACAAAGTCCGCGTCGGCGCGGATGGCGTGATCCGGCCGATCTAAGCTTCGCTCGAGTGCAGTAAACGACGGGGTCAGGCCCACGGGCCTGGCCCCGTTGCTTTTACTGGAGCAGGAACGCGCCGAGCGCGCCCCCGGCGGCGAGCAGCCACAGCGGATTCACGCGCCTCGCAAACACGCCGGCCGCGGCTGCGGCCGCAATGCTCCACAGCCGCCAGTCGGGCGTCGTCGGCGTGCACAGCACATAACCGCCGGCGAGCGTAAGCCCGACGACGAGCGGCGCGATCGCGCGCTGTATCGCGCGGCGCCACGGCGAGTCCTTGAAGCGCTCCCACAGGCCGGCGATCCACCACGAGAGCACCGCCGCCGGCGCGCACACCGCGAGCAGCGCTACCACCGCGCCCGGGAGGCCGGCCGCGCGCCAGCCGATGAGGCTCACGATCAGCACGTTCGGGCCGGGCGCGGCCTGCGCGATGGCGAAGAGCTGGATGAATTGCGCGTGCGTAGTCCAGCCTTTCACGTCCACCACGAGGCGCTGCATCTCCGGCAGCACCGAGGGCATGCCGCCGAAGGCGACGAGCGAAAGCACGCCGAAGGTGAGCGCGAGATCGGCGAGGATCAAAGCCAGTCCCGCCGCGCGCAGAAGATGCCGAGCGCGAACGCGAGCGGCATCACGATGAGCAGCGGCCAGCGCGCAACGCCGACCGCGAGAAAGCAGCCGGCCACCAGCACGAGCGCCGCGGGCTTGCGCACCAGCGCTTTGCCGAGCTTCAGCGCCGTGCCCACGAACAGCCCCGCGCCGGCAGCCCCGACGCCGGTGACAATCGCGCGCACGGTCGGGTTCGACGCCCATTCGAGGTAGAGGAAGCCGAGCAGCATCACGCAGACGAACGGCAGCGCCATCAGGCCAAGGAAGGCGACCAGGGCGCCGGACACGCCGAACCAGCGCTTGCCGAGCACGATCGAGGCGTTGCCGATGTTCGGGCCCGGCAGGAACTGGCAAAGGCCGATGGTCTCGGCGAAGTCCGCCTGCGTCAGCCAGCGGCGCTCCTCCACCATCGTGCGATAGGCCCACGGCAGCACGCCGCCGAACGAGCGCGCGCCGATGGCGAGGAAGCCGGTGAAGAGCTCGGTGAGCGTGCGAGGCGGCGCGACCTGCATTCTTTCTTGCACAATACCAGCATATGCGCACCGCCGTGCTCGTCGCGTTGCTCGCGCTGGCGCTCACCGCGCAGGCGCAGCTCTCACTGGAAGAGCAGGCGCGCCTTCTCGCGCACGGCCCCTGGCCGCCGGCGCCGCACCGCGACCCCACGAACCGCGTGTCGCAGCAGCCCGAGGCGATCGCGCTCGGCGAGCGGCTGTTCTACGAGCCGCGCCTCTCCGGCACCGGTTCGGTGCTCTGCGCGAGCTGCCATGAGCCGTTCCGCCGTTTCCAGGATGCTCGCGCACGCGGCTTCGGTCTCGAGGAGCTGGAGCGCAACACTCTCAGCCTCGTCAACGTGGCGCTATATCGCCGGTACGGCTGGGACGGCGCGCACGACAGCCTGTGGTCGCAGAGCATCCGGCCGCTCCTCCAGCCGCGCGAGATGCGCTCGACGCCGGCACACGTCGCGGCGCTGATCCGCGCGCGCTACGCGGCTGACTATAAGCGCGCGTTCGGCGCTTCAGTGCCGGCGGACGACCGCGAGGTGCTCGCCGATGTCGGCAAGGCGCTCGCTGCCTTCCAGGAGTCGCTCGTCAGCGGCCGCACGCCGTTCGACGATTTTCGCGACGCGCTCGAGCGCGGCGATGCGGCTGCGGCCGCACGCTATCCGGTCGCGGCGCAGCGGGGCGCTCGGCTTTTCGTCGGCAAAGCCGGATGCAGCGGTTGCCATGCCGGCCCTCAATTCACGAGATCGCAGGATTACCGCGGCTTTCGCGTGCCGGGATTGCGCGACGTCGAGCTCACCGCTCCTTACCTGCACGACGGCAGCCTCGCCACGCTGGAGGACGTCGTGCGCCATCACGGGGCCGTCAAGCTGACGTCGGGCGAGCGCGACGATTTGGTGGCGTTCCTGCGCTCGCTAAGCGAAAAGGGTCTTTAAGTGTCTCGTAAGGTGCCAGGCGCATTCTCGCGAGATGGCGATCCGCAGCCCGAAGTGGCTCGCGCTCGCCGCCCTCGTGGCTGCCGCCCCGGATACGCCGGGCGTGTTCGAGCTCTGGGACGACGATGAGCTGCTGTATGTCGGCGCAACGCGCGACAGCTTGCGCAAGGAGCTCGTGCACGAGCTGCTCGAGCACGAAAGCCGCGCCACGCACTTCAGCTGGGAGATCACCTTCGACCCGGCTGCGCGCGAGCGCGAGCTGCTGGCGGAACACACGCTCGAGTACCACCGCCCGCCGCGGCTTAAGAGCTAGGCGACGCTCGCGAAACGCGACCGCAGGAGATGGAGCGCCGCGGCTGCGGCGAGCGTGAGCGCAGCGCAGGCCAGCCAGGCGCTCGGCCAGCCGAACGACTTGCTGATCGCGCCGCTCAGCGCGAGCGCGCTGCCGAGGCTGAGCGATGAAACGAGCGTCCAGGCACCCTGGTAGGCGCCACGGCGCCCCGCGGGTGCAAGGCGCGCAACGCCCGCCGGTACGGCAGAGCTGAACACCACTTCGCCGAAGCTGTAGATCACGGTGCCCACGAGCAGCGCCGCAGCGGCGCCGGGAATGAGCGCGAAGCAGGCGAGCGCCGCGGCGATGATGGCGGCCGCGGCGCCGAGGGGCCGGAACGGGCCCTGCGCCTCGATGCGCGTCGCGACCGGCAGCGCGAGCGCGGCGACCAGGATGCTGTTCGCGCCGAGCACCAGGCCAATGAAGCTCTCGCCGAGGCCCCGCGCCGTGCCATAGAGCGGCGTCACGGTGATGAGCATCCCCATGCTGAGCGGAAAGACGAGAGCGATCGCGGCGAACAGCGCAAAGCGCCGGTCGCCGAACGCGGCAACGGTATCGCCCACCATGCGCGGCGCGGACGCCGCCTTCTCGAGCGGCAGCGGGCCGCGCAGCGCCGCGAGATAAAGCGCAGCAACCAGTACGTAGCCCGCGGCACTCGCGGCGGCGAGGATGCCGTAGCCGCGTTCCGCGATATACCCGGCAGGGACCACGCCGAGCGTGTAGGCGATGCTCATCGTCGTGTAGTTCAGCGCGAGCACCGACTGGCGCCGCTCGGGCGGCGCGAGATCGAGCAGCAAGGCGCTCGACACCGGGATGTTGATCGCGCCGGCGATGCCGAGCGCGAGGCTCCAGACGAGCAGGGACGCGGGTCCAGTCACGAGCAGGACCGCGGGCAGCACGAGCGCCGTCACGAAGGATGACGCGATGAGCAGCAGCCGGCGCCCGAGGCGATCGGAAAGCGCGCCGAAGAGCGGCGCCGCGAGGCCGCGGGCAGCACTCTCGCACAGAAAGGCGAGCCCGACCGTGGTGACATCGATGCCGGCGCGGTGCACGAAATAGATGCCGAGAAACTGCACCAGGCTCATGCGCGCGGCGACCGCGATGAAGCTCGCCGCCACCACCACCGTGATACGACGGTCTAGAAGCCCCAGTAATCGAGCCCTTCGGGGAGCGGCTCGCCGAGCGTGAGCGAGGCGAGCTTGGCGTACTGGCCCTCGGAGTAGAGCAACGGCTTGCCCTTCTGGCCGATCACCATCTGCTCGACCTGGCCGAGAAACACGGTGTGGGTGCCGTGCGCGAGGGTCTTCACCACGCGGCAATCGAAGGACACGAGCGCGTCGATCAGCACGGGCGCGCCGGTAGCGAGGTGCGTCCAGTTGCCGTGCTTGAAGCGCGCGTCGCCCGCCTGCGCGCCGCTGAAGGCGGTCGAGAGCTGCCAGTCCTCCGCGCGCAGCACGTTGACGCAGAACGCTTTGCTCTTCGCGACGGCGTTGTGCGTGGCCGCGAGCTTGTTGATGCAAGCGAGCACGGTGGGCGGCTCGGCGGTCGCCGAGCACACCGCCGTGGCGGTCATGCCGTGGCGGTGCCCGGCATGCATGCTGGTGATGATGTTCACCGCGCCGGCGAGCGTGCGCATGCCGATCCTGAACTGCCCGGCATCCACAGGCTGTGAAGCAGCGGCAGGCTTCTGTTCCATGCGAAGATTTTACCCATGGACACCAACGGCTTCCTCCTGCAAGCGCTCATCTACCTCGGCGCGGCGGTCATTGCCGTGCCGATCTTCACGCGGCTCGGCGCGGGCGCGGTGCTCGGCTATCTCATCGCCGGCATCGTCATCGGGCCCTTCGGCCTCGGCATGATCACCGATCCGCAGACGGCGCTGCAATTCGCCCAGCTCGGCATCGTGCTGCTGCTGTTTCTCGTCGGCCTCGATCTCAACGCGACGCGCGTCTGGCAGCTGCGCCGCGCCATCTTCGGCCTGGGCGCGGCGCAGGTCGTGCTGACGACGGCGGCGATCGCGCTCGTTGCCTACGCGTTCGGGCAGCCGCTGATCGTCGGCATCGTCGCCGGCATGGCGCTCGCGATGTCCTCCGACGCGATCGGGCTCGCGCTCCTGCAGGAGGGGAACCTGCTGCCGACGCCCGGCGGCCAGGCGTCGTTCGCGGTGCTGCTGTTCCAGGACCTGGCGGTGATCCCGCTATTGCTGGCGCTCGCCTTTCTCGGCGGCGAAGCGGAAGCCTTCAACTGGCTGGATGCCGCCAGGGCGGTGGGATTCGTCGTCGCGCTGATCGCCGCCGGCCGGCTCCTGGTGCGGCCGCTGCTTCGCTACATCGCGGAGACGCGGCTGCGCGAAGTGTTCGTCGCCTTCTCGCTGTTCCTGGTGCTCGGCACGGCGGCGCTGTCCAACGCCGTGGGGCTGTCGATGGGCCTCGGCGCCTTCCTCGCCGGCGTGATGCTCGCCGAGAGCGAGTACCGCCACGAGCTCGAGCTCGACATCGATCCGTTCAAGGGCCTGCTGCTCGGGCTTTTCTTCATGGCGGTCGGCATGTCGGTCGACCTCGGCCTGTTCGCGAGCATGCCGCACGTGATCATCGGCCTCGCGCTCGGCCTCGTGGCGCTGAAGATCGTGCTGCTGTTCGGCATGGCGCGCCTCTTCGGCTATTGCCGTCCGACCGACGCCGGCCTGTTCGCGGTGGCGCTGTCGCAGGCCGGCGAATTTGCATTCGTGATCTTCACCGCGGCCGCGCACGTGCTGCCGGCCGAGACCATCGCGGTGCTGAACGCGGTGGTGGCGGCGTCCATGCTCACCACGCCGCTCCTCATGCCGCTCTACATGCGCTACCGCGCGCGCGCCGAGCGCCAGGTCGAGCGCGCGGCCGATCGCATCGCCGAGACCAATCCGGTGATCATCGCCGGCTTCGGCCGCTTCGGCCAGGTGGTGCTGCGTGTGCTGCGCGGACTCGGCATCCGCGCCACGGTCATCGACCACGACCCGGAGCAGATCGACACGGTGCGCCGCTTCGGCTTCAAGGCCTATTACGGCGACGCGACGCGCATGG
Organism: Burkholderiales bacterium; assembly: GCA_035631735.1. Taxonomy (GTDB): domain Bacteria; phylum Pseudomonadota; class Gammaproteobacteria; order Burkholderiales; family SG8-39; genus SCGC-AG-212-J23. The sequence goes on from DASQIG010000061.1 coordinate 8,940, forward strand.
ACCTGCTGGAAGCCGCCGGCATTCGCCGCGCGCAGCTCTTGCTCGTCGCGATCGACGATCCCGAGGCGGCGATGCGCCTCGTGACGCGCGTGCGCGCGCGTTTTCCCGGGCTGCAGCTCCTGGTGCGCGCCCGCAGCCGCACCGACGGCTACGAATATGCGGAGCTCGGCGTGCCGTTCGTGCGAGAGGTGTTCGCCGCGTCGCTCGAGGCGGCGACGCAGCTCCTGATCGCGCTCGGCTACACGCCCGACAACGCGCAGCGCATCGTCAGCCGCTTCCGCGAATACGACGAGCGGCAGATCGCGGAATCGGCGCCGCACCGGCATGACGAGAAGAAGCTGATCGCGCTCAGCGAGCAGGGCCGCCGCGACATCGCGCAGCTGCTCGCCGCCGAAGC
>DASQIG010000062.1:0-6977 GCA_035631735.1 Burkholderiales bacterium
GCTGTCCAGGTTGCGGGAGGCGAGTTGACCGGTGTAGCTGAGCCCGAGGCGCAGTTTGTCGGTAACGCTCTGCAAGCGGTTTGCGCCGAGGAACAGCTTCTGGAAATGTCCCTGCGTGCGCGCGGTCGTCGCATCGCTCGCGGCGAGATCCGGTGTGTGCAGGTAGACGCGCCCGTGCGTCAGCAACGCCTGGACGCCGGTGATGCCGCCGCCGAGGAAACCGTCGCGCGCATCGCCTGCGCCACCCCACTGCAGGAGTCCCAGGCTTTTTTCGTTGTGCACCTGGAACGCGTCAATGCGGTCGTCGAGCTCCCGCGCTTCCGCGCCGAGTTGCACGCGAAGATTGCGGTCGGCCGAGCGCATGAGCGGATACGCGAACACCGCGCCGACGTTGCGCGCCATGCCGCTCGCCTCGAGCGAGGTGAACTGGTCACCGAGGTGATAGTCAGTCTCCGACGTGTACGCGATCGCGCGCAGCCCCGAGACGCCTACCGGCGCCTCGTACGCGAGGCGCACGAAGCTGAGGTTCTGGCCGGAGACGAGCGCGCGCAGGCTCAGGCGATCGCCGATGTTCAAGGGACCGTTCAACGTCGCGCCCGCGCTCAGGCGATAGCGACCGGTGAAGCGGCTGCCGCCATTGTCGAGCGAGACGTCGTACTCCGTGGCGCGCGCCGGCACGATCTCGAGCACGAGGTTGGTGTAGCCGGGCTGCGTGCCGGGCTCGAGCGTCGCCGTGGCCTGGATGGCGGCGAGATCGGAGATCAGCAGCACCGCACGCTCGAGCGACGGTCCGTGCACCAGCGCGTCTTCGCTGACCGCACCGAGCAACCCGCGGATGCGCCGCTCGCTGACCCGGCTCGCGTTGTTGATGTCGATGCGCTCGTAGCGGCCCTCGACGACGCGCACTTCGACGATGCCGTCGCGGACGTCCTGCGCTGGGATCAACGCGCGCGCGACGATGTAGCCGTGCTGACGGTAGAGCTCGGTGATGCGATCGGCGAGCGCCTGCACTTCGGAAAGCGGCATCGGCCGCTGTGGCTCCCCGAGGAGCGCCGCGAGGCGCTGCTCTGGAAACACGGTCGCGCCGGTTACCCGGAAGGAACCGACCAAGAAAGGCGCGGTATCGGCTTTCCGCTCGCCGGGCGGCGGCTCGATGCGGATCTGCGGCGCGGCGGGCTTTTTCGGCGGCTCGGGTACGCGCAGCTGCTCCTGGATGCGGCCGGCGTCGGGCGGCACCTGCGCGAGCGCCACCATGGCATGCGCGGCGAGCGCGCCGGCGAGCGCGAGCACGCAACGAGCACGGTCCCTGCCGGTCGATCGCTGCCCCACGTGAACAAGCCCTCCCGCGGCGCAATTTAGCCAGATGGGGCCGCCGCGTCCACTGACGCTAAGCGTCGGCTAATTCGTGCACGCTAGGATGCCGCGCCATCATGACGGCCAACACTTCAATGCTGAATAAGGTCCCGGAGGTCACGCTCTGGTTCTGGATCATCAAGATCCTGTCGACTACCGTCGGCGAAACCGGAGCGGATTATCTGGCGGTTCACGTCGGCCTCGGCGCACTGCTCACGGGCGCCGTGATGAGCGCGCTGTTGATCGTCGCGATGATCCTGCAGCTCCGCGCCGATCGATACGTGCCCTGGATGTACTGGCTCGCCGTCGTGCTCGTGAGCGTCGTCGGAACGCAGATCACCGATGCGCTCACCGACGGCCTCGGCGTGAGCCTTTACCTGAGCACGACCGTGTTCGGCATCAGCCTGGCGCTGATCTTCGCTGCCTGGTACCGGAGCGAGCGGACGCTCTCGATCCGCACGATCTTCACCGGGCGCCGCGAGCTCTTCTATTGGGCGGCGATCCTGTGCACCTTTGCCCTCGGTACGGCGGCCGGCGACCTCGCCACCGAAGCCCTCGGCCTCGGATTCCAGCTCGGCGTCGTCGTGTTCGCCGCCGTGATTGGGGCTACCACGGCCGCCTATTACCTCGGCGCGGGCGAGGTTCTGACTTTCTGGATCGCCTACATATTCACCCGCCCGCTCGGCGCGTCGCTCGGGGATCTGCTGTCCCAGGCACGCACGTACGGCGGCCTGGGATTCGGCACCGCGGTTACCAGTGCGCTCTTCCTCGCCGTCATTGTCGCGCTCGTTACCTACATGAGCAGAGCAGAAGCCGCCGTCCCGACACGGCGATGAAACCGTTTCTTTCAAGGAGCCATCCGATGCACAAAGCTAAATTCAGATTTCCCTTGTTCCGCGCGCTGCTGGCCGGCGTGCTCGCCGTGGGCACGGCTGCGCCGCTTGTCCCCGTGGTAAGCGTCGTGCAGGCGGCGCCCGCTTCGAAGCTCGGCGACCTCTCGGCATTCCGCGCGATCGTGGTCGATACCGCCGCGCTGGTGGACAAAGGCGACCTTGGCGCGGCGAAGGCCCGCATCAAGGACCTCGAAACGGCGTGGGACGACGCAGAGCCGTCGCTCAAGCCGCGCGCGGCATCGGACTGGCATGTCGTCGACAAGGCGATCGACCGGGCGCTGGGCGCGCTGCGGGCGCGAACGCCGAGCGCCGCAGCGTGTAAGCAATCGCTCGCCGACCTTCTCAACGTCATGGGGCGCATGGACAGCAAGATGTGAGCTGCGCGGTGCGGTAAGTTTCGCTCCGTGCGTATCCTCCTCGTGGAAGACGACGCCATGGTCGGCGAGGCGGTGCAGCTCGCGCTCGAGGACGAGGCCTATGCGGTGGACTGGGTGAAAGATGCCGGTGCCGCCGCGCTCGCGCTGCAGCGCGCGGAGCACCAGGCCGTGCTGCTCGACCTTTCGCTGCCTGCGGGCGACGGCTTGGCGCTGCTGCAGCGCTTGCGCAAGGGCGGCAGCAAGATGCCGGTGATCATCATCAGCGCCCGCGAGAGTCTGGGCGACCGGATCCGGGGTCTCGACCTGGGCGCCGACGACTACCTCGCCAAGCCCTTCGATGTGCCGGAGCTCCTCGCGCGGCTGCGCGCCGTGATCCGCCGCCAGGGCGGGCAGGCCGGTGAGGCGTTGACCAACGGGCGCATCGAGCTCGACCCGGCGACTCGCGTGGCACGCTGCGGCCAGGCCGAGCACACGCTCAGCCCGCGAGAATTCGCGCTCCTGCGTGCGCTCCTGCTTCGGCCCGGCGCCATTCTGTCGCGCGCGGAGCTGGAACAGCGCATCTACGCCGACGGGCAGGAGGTCGAGAGCAACGCGGTGGACTTTCTAATCCACGGCCTGCGCCGCAAGCTGGGCGCCGAGGCGATCAAGAACGTGCGCGGCGCCGGGTGGATGGTCGAGCGCGCATGAGAAGGTCGCTCGAGCGCGAGCTTTCGCGCGCGCTCGGCTTTGCAATCGTGGCCGCCGGGATCGCGGCTACCGTGCTGGCGTTTGTGTTCGGCTTCGACCAGGCGCAGGACCTGCAGGACGAGACCCTGCGCGAGATTGCGCTCCGCGCCGCGCCCTCCTCCGCTGCGAAGGCATCGGACGCGGATCTGCCGAAGGAGGCGGCCGCCGATCCGGATTCGCGCGTGCTGGTGCTCGATCTGTCGGCCGCCTCGCGCCCGGCCTGGCTTGCGGCCGATCTCGCACCCGGCTTCCATACGCTGCCGAGTCCCGCAGGAACGATGCGCGTCTATGTGCGCGGCGCTCCCGGCGGACGCATTGCGGTTGCGCAGTCGACCGAGGTGCGCCGGGAAAGCGCCGTTTGCAGCGCTGCGATCACCCTGCTACCGCTTCTCGCGCTGCTGCCGCTGCTCGTGTGGCTCGCACGGCGAATCACGCGCGTCGAGCTCGCGCCACTGCGCCGCCTCGCCGCGAGCCTCGATGCGCAGCTCGCCGAGAGGCCCGAGCCGCTGCCGGCGGACAACGTGCCCCTCGAAGTCGGTGCGTTCGTCGACGCCATAAACCGCCTGTTGCTGCGTGTCAGCGAGCTGATCGGGGCGCAAAGGCGCTTCGTGGCCGATGCCGCGCACGAGCTGCGCACTCCGCTCACCGCGCTCGCGGTGCAGGCCGGCAACCTCGTGCACGCGCACTCGCCGCAGGACCAGCTCCATCGCATCGACGCGCTCACGGCGGGCATCGAGCGCGCCCGGCACCTCACCGAACAACTGCTCGACCTCGCTCGCCTGCAGGCCGGCAGCGCCGGCGCGCAGCCGGTGGACGTTTCCGCCCTCGGCCGCGACCTGATCGCCGAATGCCTGCCGCTCGCCGAGCAGCGCGGGATCGACATCGGGATGGAGGAAGACGTGACCTTGACGCTCGCCGCGGATCCGGCGAGCCTGCGGCTGATCGTCAAGAACGCGCTCGACAACGCGGTGCGCTACACGCCGCCCGGCGGACAGGTGACCCTTCGGCTGGCGAAGACGCAAGGCCGCGGCGTCGTCGAAGTCATCGACACCGGCCCCGGCATACCGCCCGCCGAGCGCAACCGCATCTTCGCGCCCTTCTACCGCCCGGCCGGCTCGGCCGGCGCCGGGAGCGGCCTGGGCCTCGCCATTGCGCGCGACGCCGCCGCCCGCTGCGCCGGCACGATCAGCATCGAAGCGCGCGCCGATCCGCCGGGCACTGTTTTTCGCTACACCCAGAGCGCGCAGTAGTCGCGTCAGGCGACTTTACTTTTCTTTACTCAACCGAAGCTCGCGCTTGAAGTGCGGGTGTTCCACTGCCGCACGTCCCGTTTAGGAGCTTCTTCCAATCATGAGTCCGTCACCAACCGAGAGGCTCGAATTCGCGGCCGTAGCCGCGCTGGCCGTGCTGCTCCTGCTACTGGCGCTGCTGGCGCCGGTGGCTCTCGCCGAGGAGCTGGCGCCCGATGCGCTGATCAAATCGATCACCGCGGAAGTGACCGCCGCAATCCGGCAGGACCCTGCGACCAGCTGGCGGCCTTTCACGTCGGGCTACACCGCGACGCTTGGTGCGTCACTCGCCGAGGCAGCGGCGAAAGCGACGGCAGCGGCGACGTAGCTCGCGACCCCGGTCCAGTAGCTCGCCGAGATGCCGAAGGTCATGGCGATGACCACCGCCAGGACCGAGGCCAGCACCGAGGTGGCGCCGTTCACGCCCCAGAGCCAAGGCGCGATCTGCGGCCGCGAGGCGGTGGCGAGCCGCATGCCGATCGGGAAGAGCGTTCCGAGAAACAGGCCCATTACGGCAAGCAATGCAGCGCAAGCGGCGATGCGCACGGGTGTTTCGGCGCCGGCGAACGAAGCCACGAGCCAGGGAGTGACGAGACCCGCTGCGGCGAGGACCGCCGCCACCGCACCGAGCAGTTGCAGCCCACGGCGCTGCAGCCGATCGCCAACGACGCGGCTGGAAAGGTAGCTGCCCGCGCCGCCCGCAAGAAGCAAGACGAACAGGAGCACCGTCAGGCTGTAGACCGGATGACCGAGGAAGATGATGAGGCGCTGGAGCATCGACACTTCGATCAGCATGAAGCCGGTTCCGATGGCGCCGAAATAGAGAAGCAGAACCGTGTCGCTCCGCGCCAGGCGTGTTCGCGCAAGCACCAGCGGCAGCACGATGCACACCAGTGTCAGGGCGCTGACAATGGCCAGCAGCGCCGCGAGCACCACGGCGGCGGCGCTTATGGGGGATGCGCTTTCGCCGAGAAGACGCAGCCAGTCCGATGGCCGCGCCATGTAGAAGAAGAACGGTTTGTCGTCCGTCGGGGCGTCGTAGTCGAGTCCAGAGGCCGCCACCGCCTGCGCGTCGCGGCCGGTGGCGAGAGCAAGCAGGAGCGGCGTGCGGGCTGCGCCGGGTTCCACCTCGATCTCGAAATTCATCTGCCGCGCGAGGGCGTGGATGCGCGCCAGCTCGTCCGCCCCGAAGGGGCTTTTGCGCACGAGCAGCACGCCCATCGGATAGACCGAGAGCGCTGTACGGTGCGGATTCGTGACCAGCACCATGTGCTCCTCCGGGTTCTTCGCCCCCGCCCTGAGGAGGGCGGCGCGCCCGAGCGCGACCAGCCGCCCCAGCTCTGGGCTCACGGCACGTGACACCGCGAGCAGGCCGTCGTCGGCCAGCCGGTCGAGAAAGACGTTCCAGCCTTCCACGGTGTAGAGCGAATTCTCGGTGAGGGCGTAGGCGCCCGCGGCAGTGGCGGCAAACGTGTCGATAAATGTGATGACCACGATGTCGAAATGCTCCTTCTCGCGCGCGAGGTAGCTGCGCGCCTCGTCATAGACGAAGGTCACGCCCGGAAGGCGGTCGAGATGACCCGTGAAATCGCCGTAGCGCTCGTTGACCACCCGCATGATGTCGCGATTGATCTCCACGGCGAGCACGCGCTTCTGCCCGAAAAGCTGCGCGGTTAACACGTCTCGCGCCCCGCCCGCTCCCACCACCGCGACACGCCCGCCCGGGCGCAGCTGCTGCACGAAGTTAGGCAGGTCCCAGCGGAGGAAGTCGACTCTTTTCAGGTCGCCATCGAACCCGATGAGCTGGGTGCCGGCATGCCCGTCGATGCGCAGGTAACGGCTGACGGTGTCGGCCCGTCCCTTGAACTCCGTGCTCAAGTTCCACCCCAGCACGTCCCAGGGCAGCGGCTTCAGGACGGCGATGCGCGAGAAGGAGTTCCAGCGCTCGTACTCGACCTCAGGCTCCTGAGTGCCCTTGATGTACTGGATCTTGAAGGCAGCGACCCCGTTCTCGGCCAGGTAGACGGCGCTCCATATCGCCGTCCCGGCGAGTGCGCAACTCGCCACGACCGCGAAGGCCTTGCGCACGCCCTCCAGGAGCCAGATCGCTGCAGCGCACGCCAGCGCAGCGCAGGCCAGAACAGCCCCGACCCCATCGAGCCAATGGAGTACTGCAATCACACTCACACAGCCGATCGCAGCGCCGGCGAGGTCGGCGGCATAGAGACGGCCGATGCGCTCGGGGAAGCGTGTGAGCGCGAGGCAGACGAAGATGCCGCTGAACACGAAAGGGACGGTCACCGCCATGAAAGTCAGGACCATCGGCAGCACGACCACCT
>DASQIG010000063.1:0-3679 GCA_035631735.1 Burkholderiales bacterium
GGGTCCGCGGCGGCGACCTGCAGCGCGCGCTCGCCGTTCGGCGCGACTTTCACGTGATAGCGGTCCCTCAGCAGGCCGTGCATCAGAGTGAGGTTCTCCGGCGTATCGTCGACGACCAGGATCGTCTGCTCGGTCATGACACTACCTCCTCGAGTCTCACGCCCCGCTCGGCGGCGGCGTGACGCAGCGATTGCAGTGCCCCTTCGAAGTCGAAATGCGCAACCGCGGTTTCGAGCTGCGCATAAGCGGCTTCGGAAAGGAAGGACCTGAGCGCGGCGCCGTGGTCCGCAAGGTACGTGGCCGCGTCGCCGTCCGCGCCCGACAGCAACGTCGCCAGGCGGGCGGCGTGCGTCGCGGCCGCCTGCTGATCCGGCACCCCGGCGGCCGGGTGGCCGTTGCCCAGCGCGGCCCTCAGCGCGGCGAGAATCGCGCTCATGCGCGTGTCGACAGCCATGGCCGCGTAGTCGATGCCGGCGCGGGCTCGAATTGCGTTCTCCAGCGTGGCGGCATCCAGGTGCAGGGCCGTGAAGCCGATGTTGCCGGCGACGCCTCTCAGCGAGTGGGCGATGCGTTCCGCGGCCTCGAAGTCGTGGCGAGTGAGCGCGGCGGCGAGCCGCGCCGTAACGTCGGCCTCCTGCTGCATGAATTGCCGCAGTACGCGCAGATATAAGGCGCGGTTTCCGGCCACCCGCTGCAGGCCGGCGACTGCGTCAAGCCCCTCGATGGCGGGCACGTCGATCGGCGCCGGCGCCGCGGCCGGGACGCGAACCTCGGCAGCCCGCGGCCGTCCGATCCGGCGGGCGAGCGTTTCGTAGAGTGACTGCGGGTCGATCGGCTTCGCCACGTGGTCGACCATGCCTGCCGCGAGGCAGCGCTCGCGCTCTTCGGCGAGCGCGTGCGCGGTCATGGCAATCACCGGCAACGCGCCGAAACCGTCCGCGCCGCGCAGCCGCCGCGTGGCTTCGATGCCGTCCATGACCGGCATCTGCACGTCCATCAGCACGGCGTCGTAGGCCGCGCTGCCTGCGGCAAACAGGCGATTGAGCGCTTCCTGCCCGTTGGCGGCCACCGTGACGCGAATGCCCGCGTCCTGCAAGAGCTCGACGGCGATTTGCTGGTTGATGTCGTTGTCCTCGACGAGCAGCACAGTGGCGCCGCGCAGCCCTTCGTGCGGACCGCTTTGCACGGCGGCGGAGCGCGCGGCCGTGCGCGCTTCCGGGGCGAAGAGCGAGACGACGGCGTCGAGCAGCGAAGACGGGCTTACCGGCTTCACCAGGAAGGCTTCGATGCCGGCGCGCTCCGCTTCGCTGCGCACGTCCTCGCGGCCAAACGCGGTGACCATGACGATGCGCATCGAACCGCTCGCCGCGCGTATACGCTTCGCCGTCTCCAGGCCGTCCATGTCCGGCATCTTCCAGTCGACGAAGACCGCGTCGAACGGATGATCGAGTTTCGCCGCCTGCACCGCCGCCACGGCGTCCTTGCCGCTCGACACCGCGCTCGCGGCGAGGCCGAGCGCGCGCAGCTGCTCGGAGAGGATGTCGCGCGCCGCGGCGTTGTCGTCGACCACCAGCATGCGCAGACCCTTGAGCTGCTCGGGCAGCCGCTTGTGGCCGGGCATCGCCACCGGCCGCACGCCCAGCCAGACGGTGAACGAGAAGCTGCTGCCCTTGTCCGGGACGGACTCGACCTGCATCTGGCCGCCCATCAGCTCTACCAGGCGCTTCGCGATCGTCAGGCCGAGTCCCGTGCCGCCGTACTTGCGCGTGGTCGAGCCGTCTGCCTGCGTGAACGGCTGGAACAGCTTTGCCGCCTGCTCGGCGCTCATGCCGATGCCGGTATCGGCCACGGCGAAGCGCAGCTGCGCTTTTTCCCCGACGCCCGCTACGCGCCGCACGGCGATCGAGATCTGGCCCCGCTGGGTGAACTTGACTGCGTTGTTGACGAGGTTCGTCAGGACCTGCGCGAGGCGCAGCGGATCGCCCACCAGTTCCTGCGGCACGTCGGGATCGCTGTCGAAGAGGAATTCCAGCCCCTTGTCGGTCGCTTTCTGCGCCACGAACGACGACACGTTCTCGAGCACCTCGTCGAGGCGGAAGGCGACGGCCTCGATATCGAGCTTGCCGGCCTCCACCTTGGAGAAATCCAGGATGTCGTTGACGATCGCCAGAAGCGAGGTCCCGGCGTTGTGCACCTTCGCTGAATAGTCCTTCTGACGCGCATTGAGCTCGGTCTTCAGCATGAGATGCGACAGGCCGATGATTGCGTTCAGCGGCGTGCGGATCTCGTGGCTCATGTTGGCGAGGAACATGGATTTCGCCTGCGTCGCCTGCTCGGCGGCGGCCTTCGCTTCGCGCAGGGCTTCGCCCGCTGCGCGCTGGTCCTCGTGCGCCTTGGCGAGGCTGGCATAGAGCGCGCCGTTTTCAAGCAGCAGCACGACGAGCACGAAGCTGGACGCGAGCAGGCCGTAAATGCGGCCGCTGTACCAGCCGACGTCGAAGCGCCCGCCATTTAGCACCGACGCGAGCGCGATGTCGAAGATCCAGGCGCAAAGGGTGACGGCGAGCCAGAGATCGAGCACCGAATACGGCCGCCGGCGCCACAGCACGCCCAGCGCGGCGAGGCTCAGCATCCAGCAGCCACTGGCGACGAAAATCTTCGTGGACGCGTCGCGGTCGCCTTGCATGATCGAAGGCAGCGCGGCATGGCCAACCGTGGTGAGCGCCGTCAGCGCGGCGACGGCGATAGCCGCGGCCATCACGCATATCACGATTGGCAGAACGGCCGTACCGCGATCGCGGACTGCACGCGCGTCCAGCGCATAACCGATGACGAGGAGCGGGAAGCCGCCGTGCCACAGGAAATAAAGCCAGGCGGTGGTCTGCGGCCCCGCGCCGAGCAGTCCCGTGGGCGCGAACAAACCTGGAAAGCTCAACCCATGACTAACCGCCATCAGCGCGCTGAAGAGGTAGGCGCTCGCGAGCAACAGCAAGCCGCGCGAACGCACGATGCTGAACAGCCCGAACAGGAGAACGCACGTGATCACGTCGTTGATGACCAATGCCGACTGATAGACGGGAAGGAATGCCGGCAATGGCGCGAGCGGCTGCTTGGCGAACGGCGCGGCGCAAACGAAGATCGCGCCGGACAACAGCACCGCGACCAGCGCAAGGCGTCGTTGGCCTTTCTCCGCTGGAAGCGTCGACAGGAATGCGGTATTCCCGTGCGCCACCCTCTGCCCTCCCGTTCGCCGCGAGCCTTTGGATCGCTTCGCGGTTATCTATTTATCCCCTAGGCTAACAACCTAGTAAGGAGATACTTCCCCGTCCATAAGTAAAGGTCCCGATAGGGTTTTCTGGACGTCGACAGGCAGCGAGCTGCCTGTCGAGATTTCCGGACACGCGGGAGCCAAACGGTGCGTTTACGCACACATTTCGGGCCTCGCGCCTTTGTCGCGAAAAACACGACACGCCGCAAAATTTCGTACTTTCGGATGCGGCCGCTAAAGTGGGGCGCAATGATTCGTTACCTGACCACCAGATGAGCCGGTCCCTGCGTCGCGACGCGGTGCGCGTCATCCAGGATATCGTCCGCGAGGCGACGGGCACGCTGCTGCCGCCGGAGGCGCGCCGGCGCGTGGAGAGCGTGCTCGAGAGCCTCGCCAAGGGCGATGTGGCCG
>DASQIG010000064.1:0-2154 GCA_035631735.1 Burkholderiales bacterium
GCCCACTGCGCTCATCACGCTGCCCTCGGCGAGCCGCACCATCATCCTCGTGATCGATGTCTCGCTCAGCATGCGCGCGTCCGACGTGCAGCCCTCGCGCATCGAGGCGGCGCAGGCGGCGGCGCGCGAGTTCGTGCGCGACCCGCCGGGCGACGTGAAGATCGGCATCGTCTCCTTCGCCGGCACCGCGGCGCTGGTGCAGCAGCCGACGCGCGACCGCGACGAGCTGACCGCCGCCATCGACCGGCTGCAGCTCGACCGCCATACCGCGATCGGCAGCGGCATCATCGTCGCGCTCGCCGCGCTCTACCCGAAGGAGGGCATCGACGTCGAGTCGTTCGGGCCGGGCGCACGCCCGCGGCGCAACGATGCACGCCCCGCGCCGCCGGGATCCAACGCCAACGCGGCGATCATCATGCTCACCGACGGCCGCCGCACCATCGGCCCGGATCCGCTGGAGGCGGCGCGCCTCGCCGCCGACCACGGCGTGCGCGTCTACACGGTCGGCTTCGGCAACGCGCAGGGCGGACCGGTCGCCTTCGAGGGCTATTCGATCTACATGATGTTCGACGAGGAAACGCTGAAGGCGATCGCGCAGCTCACCAACGCCGAATACTTCAGCGCGACGAGCCGCGGCGAGCTGAAGAAGATCTACGACAGCCTGACCGCCAAGTTCGCGCTGGCGCGCGAGGAGACCGAGCTCACCGCGTTCTTCGCCGCCGCGGCCGCCGCGCTCCTCGTCCTCGCCGCCGGCCTCTCGGCCGCCTGGTTCAGCCGGATCCTGTAGTGCGCATGGATGCGATCCAGATCGAGACCGGCCCGGACCCGGATGCAGCGGTCATCTGGCTGCACGGCCTGGGCGCCGACGGGCACGACTTCGAGCCGATCGTGCCGGAGCTCGAGCTCGAGAAGCCCGTGCGCTTCGTCTTTCCGCATGCGCCGATCCGCCCGGTGACCATCAACCAGGGCATGCGCATGCGCGCCTGGTACGACATCCTGCAACTGGGCGGCGGCCCCGAGGACGAGGCCGGCCTGCGCGCCTCGCAGCAGCTCACCGGGGAATTGATCCGCGAGCAGGGCCGGCCGGCCAATCGCATCGTGCTCGCCGGCTTCTCGCAAGGCGGCGCCATCGTGCTCCTCACCGGCCTGCGCTATCCCGAGCGCCTCGCGGGCGTGATCGCGCTCTCCGCTTATTTGCCGCTCGCCGGCACGCTCGCTGCCGAGCGCTCGGAGCCGAACCGCGAGACGCCGATCTTCATGGCCCACGGCCGCTACGACGACCTGATTCCCATGCAGCGCGCGCAGGCTTCGCGCGATTACCTGCAGAAGCTCGGCTACGCGGTCGAATGGCACGACTATCCGATGCCGCACTCGGTCTGCGCGCCCGAGATCGCCGACATCTCGTCATTCCTCGCACGCGTGCTCTGACCTTCGCGGTCTGCCTGCTCGCCGCCTGCACCCAGGCGGCGCAGGCACCGTGGCCGGAGGTGCGCTACGAGCCCTCGCCGCCCGAGGTGGTGACGGCGATGCTCGAGCTTGGCGCCGTGGGCCCGCAAGATGTCGTCTACGACCTCGGATGCGGGGACGGCCGCATCGTCATCGAGGCGGCGCGCCGCTACGGAGCCCGCGCCGTCTGCGTGGACCTCGATCCCGAGCGCATCGCCGAGGCGCGCGCCAATGCCGCGGCCGCCGGCGTCCTCGGGCGCATCGCCTTCCGCCAGGAGGATCTCCTCGCCACGGAGCTCGCCGGCGCAAGCGTGGTGACGCTGTTCCTCTCGCCCGACATGAACCTCAAGCTGCGGCCGCGCCTGCAGCGCGAGCTCGCGCCGGGCGCGCGCATCGTCTCGCACTGGCATCGCATGGGCGACTGGCGTCCCGAGCGAACGCTCGAGGTCTCCGACGGCAGCCGCAGCCGCCAGGTGTTCCTGTGGGTGAAGCGCTGAGCGTGGCAACATATGGGCGATGAAAGAACCACTGGTGCCCGGCTTCACGCTGGTGCAGCGCATCGGCGAAGGCGGCCAGGCACAGGTGTATCTCGCCGAGCGCGACTTCGACGGGCTGCGTGTCGCGCTCAAGGTGCTCGACTCGCGCGTGCGCCAGGACCAGGTGTTCCTCGAGCGCTTCGTACGTGAGTACAAGCTTCTCGCCAAGCTC
>DASQIG010000065.1:0-8060 GCA_035631735.1 Burkholderiales bacterium
TGAGCTCCTGGAGCTCCGCGCCGGTGTCCTCGTCTTCGCCGAGCTCCTTCTGGATCTGGCGCATCTGCTCGCGCAGCACGTGCTCGCGCTGGCGCTCGTCGAACTCCTTCTTGGTCTTCTCGCCGATCTCCTTCGAGATGCGCAGCACGCCGACGCGGTCGGAGAGCATCGCCAGCACCTTGTCGAGGCGCGTCTTGAGGTCGAACGTCTCCAGGAGCTCCTGCTTCTCCTCCAGCTTGACGTCGAGAAGATTGCCGACCATGTCGACGAGGAGCGCCGGCGAGGAAACGCCCTGCACGACGACCGTGAGCTCCTCGGGCGCGTTCGGCAGGAGCTGGATCGCTTCCACGGCCTGCGCCTTCAGTTGCAGGAAGCGCGCCTCGAGGTCGGGCGGCAGCTTGCCTTCCTGTTCCGCCGGCGCCTCGATGTACTGCACGCGCGCCACGAGGAAAGGCCAGCCTTCCAGAAACTCGAGCGCGCGGAAGCGGCTCTGCCCCTGCACCACCATGTGGTGCGCGCCTTCGCCGCCCGTGATGTAGCGCACGATCTGGCCGGCGGTGCCGACCCAGTACAGATCGTCCGGCTTCACCTGGTTCTTCTGCGGATCCTTTTGCAGGAGGAAGCCGACCTTGCGCTCGGAGCGCACCGCTTCCTGCGCGGCGGCGACCGAGGTGGGGCGGCCGACGGTGATCGGCGAGATGACGCCGGGGAAAAGCACCGTGTTCCTCATCGGGATGAGGATCAGCGCGTCCTCCGGCAGCGGCTTCAGCGTGCTGCTGCGCGGCCGGTCGGCGGCGGCGGCGGAAGCAGCCGCGTTGTCCTGCGACAGCACCTTGGTATTCATGCGCCTTCCTTCTTCTTGAAGATGAGCGTCAGCACGCCGTCGGCAAGCCGCTTCTCGACGAGCTCGAGCGGCGCGTACGGATCGCCGAGCGGCAGCGCGACCTGGCGCTCGAAGCGGCCGTAGGGAATCTCGATGCGATGGACGTTGAGCGTGTCGCCCGAGCACGGGAAAGACCGCGCGGCGGAAATGCTGATCCCCGCCGGATCGGCCGCCACAGTGATGGAATCGGCGGCGACGCCCGGCAGCGCCACATGCACCTGCACGTGCTCGGCGGTCTCGATGATGTCCACCGGCGGCTCCCAGGCCACCGTGGCGTGCTGGAAGAACTGCCGCTGCAGCCGCTCGGCGCGCTCCAGCATCGCGAGCGCCTCGCCCCACATCCAGTTGGAAATATCGCGGGATCTCACCGGGCGTATGTGGCGGCGGCCGCCGCCTTAATCAAGGTCTGCAAGAAACACTCCGAATTCCGATCCAGGGTCGCAATTCGCCCCTTGAATCGAAACGCGAAACGCCGGTGGCGGCAATCACGACCCTGGCTCCGAATTCTTCTGTGCCTGCTCCAGCAGCCACTTGCGAAACGCCGCGACCGCGGGCCGGTCGGCGATCACCTCGGGGCAGACGAGGTAATACGCCGACTGGGGCTTGAGCTCGATATCGAACGGCGCGCAGAGGCGCCCGGACTCCAGGTCGGCATCGACGAGCGGGCGCAGCGCGAGCGCCACACCGAGCTGCTGCGAGGCGGCCTCGAGCGAGAGGATGTTGGTGGAAAAGTGCGGTCCGCGCGTGCCGTCGACCTGGTCGGCGACGCCCGCCAGCTCGAGCCATTTCGGCCACGCGGGCCCGTGGGCCACGAGATCCATGGCGTCGTCGTGCAGCAGCGTGTGGCGCGCGAGGTCCGCGGGCTCGCGGATCGGCGCCACGCCCTTGACGAGCTGCGGGCTCGCCACCGCCACCGTCGCCACGCCGAACAGCCGGTCGGCGCGATAGCCGGGATAGTCGCCGGCGCCGAGGTGGATCTCGACGCCCGAGGCATCGTCGCGCAGGTCGTGGCTCCCCATGAGCGCCGCGGAGTCGAGCGCGCCCGCGTCGACCATCTTGCTCGACGAGACGACGCGCACGTCGATCTTCGGCTCGCGGCGCGAGAAATCCGCCAGGCGCGGCATCAGCCAGCGGGCGGTGAAGACCGGCGGCGCAGTGATCTGCAGGTCGGTTTCATCGGCGCGCACGTGGATCGTCTCGACGGCGGCGGCGAGCGCATCGAAGCCCTCGCGCAGCCGTGGCAGCGCGGCGCGCGCCGCCTCCGTGAGCTGCACGCCGCGGCCCGCGCGCTTGAAGAGCTGCACGCCGAGATAGTCCTCCAGGCTTTTTATCTGGTGACTGACGGCGGCCTGGGTGATCGAGAGCTCGTTCGCCGCCTCCTTGAAAGAGAGATGGCGCGCCGCGGCCTCGAATACCCGCAGTGCGTTCAACGGCGGCAGTCGATAGATCACGATGAGTTTTTCTTATGCGAGAAGTGAGATTTCATCGTTTGAAGAGCGGGGGTGGCGGCCTTATGTTGATTTCATGAAAAACCGCGAACTCAAGTTTAAGACTAAGTTCTGGCGCGACGTCGCCGCGCGGTTGCCTGCCGAGGTGCGCGAGCGCCATGCTGCGGACCTGCAGCGTGCGGAACGCTTTGAACTCGCGCTCGACGGTGCGATCGAAGCCTTCACCCGCGTCAAGGCGGCGTTTGTGCGCACGTTTCATTCGCCGCGCGGCGCGCACTAAGAATCCAGCAGCTTGCCTCGCCGTCCGAGCTTCCGAAAGCCTCCTCCTCCTCCTCTGGCCTAGGGCCGGCTCGGGCGGCGAGCATTTAGTGTAAATCGGGGTCGGGCACCGGATTTCATCTGAAATCGGTAGCATTCGCCCGATGAAAAGCAAGGCGCCGCCGCGCGCCGCGGGCGTAGTGGTGTTTCGCCGCACCGGCGCCGGCATCTATTTCCTCGTGCTGCGCGCGTACAGCAACTGGGACTTCCCGAAGGGCCTGGTCGAGGCGGGCGAGGACCAGCTCACCGCCGCCAGGCGCGAGCTCAAGGAGGAAACCGGGCTCGCGGGCGTCGATTTTCCGTTCGGCGAGGAATACCAGGAGACGCTGCCCTACTCGGGCAACAAGGTCGCACGCTACTACCTCGGCGAAACCGAGGAAGTGGAGATCGAGCTCCCGGTGTCGAAAGAGCTCGGCCGCCCCGAGCACCACGAATACCGCTGGGTCACCTACGACGAGGCCGAGGAGCTCCTGCCGCCGCGCCTTGGGCTCGTCCTCGAGTGGGCGAAGCGCACCATCTCCGGCAGCTAATTCCGTACTAAGTACGTAATTATTTTTTCTTCAGCAGCTTGTCCAGGCCGGCAAGCGGCCGATGCTTCGCCAACGGCGGATCCGGCGCCTTCGCGCTGCCGCCTGCTCGCGAATCCTCGATGCGCGCGTGCTCGTTCTCATGGCAGTAAATGCAGAGCAGCTCCCAATTGCTCCCGTCGGGCGGATTGTTGTCGTGGTTGCCGTCCTTGTGATGCACGGTCAGCTCGCGCAGCCGCCGCCCGGCGAACTCGCGCCCGCATCGAGCACACAGGTGCGGCAGTAGCTTCAAGGCTTGGGCGCGGTAGTCCACGAAATGATTACGTACTTAGTACGGAATTCAGCCGCTGTTCCTGAGCCCGGCGGCGACGCCGTTGATGGTGAGGTGGATGGCGCGCAGCAGCCGCTCGTCGCCGCCATCGGCGCGGTGGCGCCGCAGGAGCTCGACCTGCAGGTGGTTCAGCGGATCGAGGTACGGAAAGCGGTTGCGGATCGAGCGCGCGAGCGTCGGGTTTTCCGCGAGCAGCTCGGGGTGCCCGGTGATCGCGCTGAGCCAGCGCCGCGTGCGCTGCCACTCCGCCTCGATGCGGCCGAACACCTCGGCGCGCAGCTTCGCATCCGCCACCAGCTCGGCGTAGCGCGACGCGATGGCGAGATCGGTCTTGGCGAGCACCATGTCGAGATTGGAGAGCACGCTGCGGAAGAACGGCCAGCTGCGATACATCTCGCGCAGCTCATCGATGTTGCCCTTCGAGTTCTCCACCGCCGTGCCGAAGCCGTACCAGCCGGGCAGCATCAGCCGCGACTGGCTCCAGCTGAACACCCAGGGGATGGCTCGGATGTCCTCGATCGTCTGCGTCGCGCGGCGCGAGGCCGGGCGGCTGCCGATGTTGAGCTGCGAGAGCTCGGCGATCGGCGTCGAGGCGCGCCAGTAGTCGATGAAGCCGGACGTGTCCACCAGCGCGCGGTAGGCGCGGTACGCGGTGTCCGACAGCGCCGCCATGATCTCGGCGTGGCGCGCCGCCCGCTCGCGCGGTGCGCGCTGCGCTAGGCTCGCTTCAAGCGTCGCGGCGGCGAGCGTCTCGAGGTTGCGCCGCCCGCTCTCCGGGTCGGCGTATTTGCTCGCGATCACCTCGCCCTGCTCGGTGAGCCGGAGCGCTCCGTCGACCGTTCCCGGCGGCTGCGCCAGGACCGCCTCGTAGCTCGGCCCGCCGCCGCGGCCGATGGTGCCGCCGCGCCCATGGAACAGCCGCAACCGCACGCCATGCCCCTTGGAGACGTCGCGCAATCGCTCGGCCGCCTTGTAGAGCGCCCAGTTGGACGTGACGTAGCCGCCGTCCTTGTTGCTGTCGGAATAGCCGAGCATCACCTCCTGCTCGTTGCCGCGGCCGGCAACCCATTGGCGGTAGCGCGGCAGCTCGAGCGCCGCGCCCATCACGCCGCCGCAGTTCTCGAGGTCGGCGATCGACTCGTAGAGCGGCACGATGTCGAGCTCGAGCGGCGCCGGCGCACCGGGCTTCACCAGCCCCGCTTCGCGCAGCAGCACGCCCACTTCGAGCAGGTCCGACACCGAGTCGCAGTGCGAGATGACGTAGCGCGGCACGGCGCGTGCGCCATAACGGCGCCGGCCCTCGGCAGCCGCATCGAGAATCGCGAGCTCCTTCTGCACCAGCGGCGAATACTCGAGGTGCGGCGAGCGCAGCGGCCGGGGGCTGGCCAGCTCTCGCGCGAGCAGTTGCACCCGCCCGCGCTCGTCGAGCGCGGCGTAGCCGGCGATGCCGGCGCGAGCGAGCAGCTCGTCGACGGTGGCTTCATGCACGTCGGAGCTCTGGCGCAGGTCGAGCGGCGCGAGATGGAAGCCGAAGAGTGAGACCTTGCGCTGGAGCGTGCGCAGCCTGCCGGCGGCGAGGATGCCTGCGCCATGCGACGCGAGCGCCTGCGCTATCGTGTCCAGCTCGGCGGCGAGCTCCTCTGCGCTCGCAAAAGGCGCGCCTTTGCCGATTGGCGGTGGGCTCGCCGCCTGCTGCGCGAGCGCCTGCATGGTGGCGGCAAGGCGCGCGTAGATGCCGGTCAGCGCGCGCCGGTAAGGCTCGTCCTGGCGGTGCGGCGAGCGATCGCCCGAGCGCTCGGCGAGCGCCTGCACCGGCGCCGGCACGCGCGCCAGGCGCGCGGAGAGCCCGAGCTCGCGGCCAAGCTGGTGCACATCCGCGAGGTAGTCGGGGAAAAGCGTGCGCGCCTGCAGCATCAGCGCCGTGTGCAGGACCGACGCATCCACGTTGGGGTTGCCGTCGCGATCGCCGCCGATCCAGCTGCCGACGGTAAGGAACGGCGGCAGCCACGGCAGCTCGGCGAGCGCAAAGCGCTCCTTCAGCGCGTGCTCGAACTCGGCATAGAGCCGCGGCAGCTCCTGCAGGAACGTGAG
Organism: Burkholderiales bacterium; assembly: GCA_035631735.1. GTDB lineage: Bacteria > Pseudomonadota > Gammaproteobacteria > Burkholderiales > SG8-39 > SCGC-AG-212-J23. Next base: position 5,599 of record DASQIG010000065.1, read on the forward strand.
ACGGAAATAATTGACCCCATTGGTGACCTCGTCGGCGGCCTGCAGCCGCACGAGGCGCAGCATCGAGGTGAGCCACAGGCGCAGCACCTCGGCGTGGATCGCCGCGTCGCGCTCGACGCCCTGCGGCTGCGCGATGAGGCGCGCGATCTCGCGCTCGGTATCGAGGATGCTCTGGCGCTGCACTTCGGTCGGGTGCGCGGTGAGCACCGGCGCGACCTGCGCGCGCGCGAACCATTGCATGAGCGCGTCGTGGCCTGTGTCATGCACTTCGTGCAGCGCATGCGAGAAGCTCCCCGGCCGGCGCGGCGAGCCGGCCTCGGCGTGCGCGCGGCGGCGGCGGTGCTGCTGCTCGTCCTCGGCGATGTTCAGGAGGTGCGAGAAGAAGCTGAACGCGCGCACCACGTCAAACGTCTGGTCGAGATCGAGTGCGTTGAGGAGCCCGTCGAGCTCGCCGCTGCCGGTGTTCTCGCGGCGGAACGCGACCGCCGCCTGCCGGATGCGCTCGATGCGATTGAGCGCTTCCTCACCCGCTCGCGCGCGGATCACCTCGCCGAGCAACCGCCCCAGCAAGCGGCGGTCCTCGCGCAGCCGGTTTTCCTTGTCGTCGGCCGGGACTGGTATCGCTGCCATCGCTGGGCGTAGGATAGCCGGGCGAACTTAAAGGAGGTGCCTATGTGCTACGAGTTCGACTGGTCCCAGCAACGCCGCGCTGAAGAAGCGCGCAGGGAGCTGGAGCGGCAGGAGCGTGAGCGCCGCGCCAGGGAAGAGAAGCCCAGGGAGCCCGCGCCCGCCAAGCCGCGGGACGTAGAACCCGCGCCGGTATAAGCCGCTCTGAACGTCGCCCCCGCGAAAGCGGGGGCCCAGTTTCTCTCCAAAAAGCTGGGTTCCCGCATGCGCGGGAACGACGATCCGAGATCCCCTAATTTATTTCGTACTTAGTACGGAATTCGGAAGCGCTGTAGCGCACGAGCGAGAAGTGCATCACCGCGCCGGCGCCGACGCGCTACCCGCCCCCTGGCCGGCGAGGTTCTCTTTCCAGATGACGGCGTCGTCGACGGCGTAGAGCATGCAGCTCGACTTGGCGACGTTGCCGCACTGCTTCATCGCGACTTCGCGGGCATCCGGCAGGCCGCCGGCGAAGCCGCAGCGCCCGTCGCCGCTCACCGCGTAGGCGCGCGGGCCAGGCGACTCGAGGAATGCGCGATAGAGGCCCTTGCAGGCGTCGCTCTTGATGTTCGGCACGCGCTCGAGCGCGAGCAGCGGCGAGCGCTCCGGGTCGGCCGCGTCGAGGCGGCTGAAGGTGATCCCGTGCCTGACGAGGAATGCTTCGACCGTCGGCAGCCAGTAGCGCACGCCGAGCGTGTCGCCGAAGAGATAGTGGCCGTCCTTGCCGAAGGCGGGCTGCAGCGCGTACTCGGCATCGCCCCAGCTCGCGTTCAGGCGCTCGAACCACTGGCGCGACACCTTCGGGCTGAAGAACAGGTCGTTCTCCGCGTAATTCATCAGCACCGGCACGCGGATCGACTTGCCGATCATGTCGAATACCCGCGCCACCGGCTCGATCGCGCAGGGCACGCCCGGATTGATCTCCGGATCGCCGCCGCGGCCCGCGGCGAAGGCGAGCACCGCCGTAAGCCCCGGCGGCGTGCGCGTGCCCGCGGTGAACAGCGCGACCATGCCGCCCGCCGATTGGCCGGCGAGGATCATGCGGTTGCCGTCGACATAGGGCAGCGTGCGCGCGTAGTCGTACGCGGCCATCACGTCATCGGCCGCATTCGCTTCCGCCGTGCGGTAGTCCGGGTTGCTGCACGAGCCCGGATCCTCGGCCATCTCGCCGCCGGTCGCGCCGAAGCCGCGCCGCAGCGGCATCACCACCACGTAGCCACGCCGCGCAAACACCGCAGCGGCGTTGATCAGCAGATCCGACGATTCGCGCGCGCGCTCGCGCGCCGATGCCGAGACGCCGTGGTTCAGGACCACCGCGCCGAACGGGCCTGGCGCTTCAGGACGCAGGATGGTGGCCGCGATCGTGCGGCCGTCGGCACCCGGAATGCGCACGCGCTCTTCGAGAAGCCGCGGGCCGTAATAGGAGTGGTCTTCCTGGGCCTGCGCCGCGCCGGCGCCGAGCCCCGCGACGAGCGCGGCGGCGAGCAGCACCGCGCGCACCATCCCCCGTCCTCCCATCGCCGATCCTCCCTGGTGGTTCTGACTACGAAAACGCTACGAACTGTAGCGGGGATTACGACACTCGGGAAGACTGCAAATTCGATAGCCCTGTCGTTGTAGTTGCCGTCGTGGGGTCCCGACAACACTTCAGGGCGCGCTGCGCGATCAGTGACATATCGCACGGCCGCGCGCGCCCTCCTGGGCGCTTGCACTACAAGCGGCGGGCACTACAGGACTGCGGCGCAAAAAATATTTGTCGGGCTGCGTCCACTGGCGGAAATCACCACATGGCGCGC
>DASQIG010000066.1:0-1939 GCA_035631735.1 Burkholderiales bacterium
GCGATGGGGTGCGGGCTGTCGGTTCGCCAATTCTCGGGTAAGCCCAGGAGTGTGGCGCCGGATGCGTCAATCCAAGGCTGCGTAAAGGGTGGTGGAGCGGGTGATGGGAATCGAACCCACGTATTCAGCTTGGGAAGCTGATGTTCTGCCATTGAACTACACCCGCGCTGCTCTGGATTTTATCGCCCACAGTCCCATCGCGCCGAGGATGAGAAGCGGAATGCCAAGCGCGTAGCGCTGGCGTTCGCGCGCCTTGCCGCGCAGATGGCGCAGCACGAGCTGGTCTCCCGCCGATATCTCGCTGCGGCCCGCCAGGTACTGTCGCAGGCGCTCGCGCTCTTGCGCCGGCAGGCTCACGGTGCCCCAGCGCGCGTCCTCATCGAGGGCGCGCAGACGTGCGAGCTCGGCGCGGGCGCTTTCGATCGACTGCAGCGCTTCGCTGCGCGTATAGCGCTCGCCCGGCTCAAGGAAGATCGTTTGCACGGGCGGCGCGAGCGCTTCCAGCGCATCGAGCCACGGCTGGTCCATGCGCGGGAAGAGGACGAGCAGCAATCCGGCAAGCGCAATGACCGCGCCGCCAATCGCTCCCGCGCCTCGCCAGCCCAGGCGCCGCGCGCCGAAAACGAGCGCTACCACGCCTGCCGCCGCGCCGAATGCGCTGACGACCGCCGGTCCTGTCGGCAGGTCCCCGTACCAGGATGCGAGCAACCCCGCGGCAGTGAGCAGCGCGCCGAGGGCCCACCCCAGGGCGAGGCGCGCGAGCAGGCCTTGCACGAAGAGGCTAGCAAGCGCGGCGGGGATGATGAGGTAGCTGAAGACGAGCAGCACGCCGGCGATGCGCACCGACGAGGTCACGACGAGCGCAAAGCTCGCATAGAACACCAGGTCCCAGACGAAGACATTGCGCCGCAGTGCCCGCGCGGCGAGCGGGTGGAACGAGACCTCCACGAGCGGCCGGCGCAGGACGTAGTGCAGCGCACCGACGGCCGCATATAGCAGCGCGAGGTGGCCCACCTCGAGGGGCGTGACGCTCAGGATCGAACCGATGAGGAGCTGCTTGATGTGCTCTGCGCCCTGCGGCGCGCGGTCGAGCACGAGCACGCCGAGCGCCGCCGATACCGCGTAGACGATGCCGATCACCGCTTCCTGCGGCACGGCCTCGCCGTGCGGGCGCGCCGCCGCGAAGAGCAGCGCGCCGCCGGCGGCGAAGGCGAGCGCATACCAATAGCCGGCTTCGCTTTGCACCGGGTGGCCCGCCAGGATCGCCACCGTGAGGCCGAGCGCCGCGATCTGCGCGAGCGACAGATCGACGAACACCACGCCGCGGGCGAGGACATGCTGTCCGTACCAGGCGTGGATGCCGGCGAGCACGATCCCGGCCATTAGGGGCCAGAAAAGAAGATCCAGCATCAGGGCTCGCTCAGCGCCTGCGCCAGCCGCGCGACGTTCTCATCGAACAGGTGGAAATAGTCCAGCGCCGACGGCAGCAGGGTGACAGCGCGAGCGCCGGACCGCTCGGCGACCTGCCGGACGAGCGCAGGATCGGAATCCGGCTCGGCGACCAGCACACGAATATGCGCCTGGCGCATGCGCGCGAAAAGCGCGGCGAGCTCCGCGGCGGCAGGCGGCACGCCGGGCGTCGGCTCGACGGCGGCGACGATCTCCAGGCCGAAGTAATCCGCGAAGTAGGCCCAGCTATCGTGCATCACGACGAGGCGCTCGCCGCGATACGGCGTCAGCGCGCGTTTCCAGCCCGGGATCTTCGCCTCCAGCTCGCGCAGGAAGCGCTGCCGATCGGCTTCGAAGCGCGCGCATTCCGCCTGGCGGACTTCGCACAGCGCGGCGGCGATCGCCGCCGTGATCGGCCGCGCGTTCTCCGGGTCGAGCCAGTAGTGCGTGTTGCCGAAAGCGTGCATGTGCGCCTTGCGCTCGGCGCGCA
>DASQIG010000067.1:0-2765 GCA_035631735.1 Burkholderiales bacterium
CGAGGACATGCTGCCTTACTACCCGGAGGGCGCGGCGCCTTTCGTGCGCGGCGAGGCGGTGAACACCGCCACCACATACGGCTACGACCGGGTGACGATGATGCAGGAATCGAAGACCACGCTGTGCCAAGTGGCGAAGGCGTAAGGAGGATCCCATGGCGAGAATGAAATTCCTGTGCGACGCCGAGCGCTGCATCGAGTGCAACGGCTGCGTCACCGCCTGCAAGAACGAGAACGAAGTGCCCTGGGGCGTGAACCGCCGCCGCGTCATCACGCTGAACGACGGCGTGGTCGGCGCCGAGAAGTCGATCTCGGTCGCCTGCATGCACTGCTCGGATGCGCCCTGCATGGCGGTGTGCCCGGTCGATTGCTTCTATCGCACCGATGACGGCGTGGTGCTGCACGACAAGGATCTGTGCATCGGTTGCGGCTACTGCTTCTATGCCTGCCCGTTCGGCGCGCCGCAGTTCCCGCAGGCAGGCGCCTTCGGCCTGCGCGGCAAGATGGACAAGTGCACCTTCTGCGCCGGCGGCCCTGAGCCCGACCGCTCGGAGGCCGAGTTCCGCAAATACGGCCGCAACCGCCTTGCCGAGGGCAAGCTCCCCGCGTGCGCCGAGATGTGCTCGACCAAGGCGCTCCTCGGCGGCGACGGCGACGTGATTGCCGACATCTATCGCGAGCGCGTATTGCGTCGCGGCCGCGGCTCCGAGGTGTGGGGCTGGAGCACCGCGTACGGCCTGCCGCCGAAACCCGGCGCGCAGCCGCCTGCGCCGCAGCGGCCATCGACCGGCGGAAAGTCATGAGGTTCGCGCTCATCCTGATCGCCGCGTTCGCACTCGTCGCCTGCGGCGAGAAGGAACAGGTGGTGGTCTACAAGCAGGGCAAGTACCAGGGCAAGCCCGACAGCCGCTCCTGGGACAACGAGCCCCCGGCGGCGGAGCTGCGCGGCGGCAAGTGGACCAAGGGTGATCGCACGAGCTGGGAAGAGGCCGTCAAGCAGCGCCAGCTCGCGCAGAACGAGTATCAGCGCATTAACCGGTAGCGCGCATCCCGCACGAGGAGCAAGGCTGATGAGGTTGCTGTTCCTGTTGCTGTCATTCACGATCGCCAGTGCCGTACTCGCGCAAGCGCCGGCGCCGGAGGATCGGGTGAAGGCGCAGCAGGAACGCGCGGTAACCCAGCCCGGCAACAATGCGCCGGTCTGGCGCGAAGTCCGCGGCGGCGGCGGCCCGTACACCACCACCACGGTCAAGGGACGCGAGACCGAAGTGCCGATCCAGTCCTGGGGCGACACGTGGCGGCGCATCCGCAACGGCCCGGTGATGTTCTACGGCGGCTGGCTCCTCGTGCTCGCGATCGCCGCGATCCTCGGCCTGTACCTGTGGAAGGGCCCGGTGAAGCTGAGCGAGCCGCTCTCCGGCCGGCAGATGCGGCGCTTCACGGCCCTCGAGATGACAGTGCACTGGACGACCGCCATCAGCTTCTGCCTGCTCGGCATCTCGGGGCTGATCATGTTCTTCGGCAAGCATGTGCTGCTGCCGGTGATGGGCTACACCCTCTTCTCGTGGCTCACGCAGCTCTCGAAGAATCTGCACAACTTCATCGCGCCGCTTTTCATCGTATCGGTCGCGGTGATGGTCATCATCTGGGCGCGCGACAACCTGTGGAGGTCCTACGACTGGCAATGGTTCAGCCGCGCGTGGGCGTTCTTCCTGAAGAGCGAACACATCCCGTCGGGCCGCTTCAATGCCGGCGAGAAGGCGTGGTTCTGGGCCGGCGTGCTCGTGCTCAGCATCATGATGGCGTGGAGCGGGCTGGTGCTGCTGTTCCCGAACTTCGACCAGACGCGCCACACCATGCAGGAAGCGTGGATCTGGCACGCCACGGCGGCGATGCTCTACATCGCCGCGTCGCTCGGGCACATCTACATGGGCACGATCGGCGTCGCGAACACCTACGGCAACATGCGCCACGGCTACTGCGACGAAACCTGGGCCAAGGAGCACCACTCGATCTGGTACCGCGAGGTGAAGTCCGGGCAGCGTCAGCCCGCCGGAGGCGCGGTGCCGGCGGGTGCGCCGCACAAGGAGGAAGACGCATGAAGAAGGTGCTCGCAGCCCTCGCCGCCGGCGCGTTGCTCGGCGCGGCGGCCGCATCGCTCGCCAAGCTGCCGCCCGCGCCGCCGAAGTCCGAAGCCGAGAAAAAGGTCGAGGCCGACAAGGCCGCCGCCGCCAAGGCGAAGGAGTCGGCCGACCTCACCAAGGCGCAGGACCGCGCGGTGGCGAACTACAAGAAGAACGTCGCGGCGATGGGCAAGAAGTGAAGCAGGCCGTCGTCGTGCTCGCCGCGCTTGCGCTCCTGGGTTGCCAGGGCGTGCGCCCGACCGAAGGCCCGCGCGCGAGTGCGCAGCTTCAGCCGACGACGGGAAATTCGACCACCGGCGGTGCCACCTTCACCCAGGTCGGCGACAAGGTACGCGTGGTCGCGAACGTAAGCGGCCTCAATCCCGGGCAGGAACACGCCTTTCACATCCACGAAGCCGGCGATTGCAGCTCGGGCGACGGCATGAGCGCCAAGGGGCATTTCAATCCCTACGGCAAGCCGCACGGCAATCCCGCGACGTCCGAGCACCACGCCGGCGACATGCCGGCGCTCAAGGCCGACGCCGGCGGCAACGCTACGCTCGACACGACGCTGGAGGTGATGACCGTGAAGCCCGGCCCGGCGAGCATCGTCGGCCGCGGCCTCATCGTCCATGCGGGCCC
>DASQIG010000068.1:0-1978 GCA_035631735.1 Burkholderiales bacterium
AACATCGAGCTCATCTCGTCGGCCGCGGCGGTGAGGAAAATGATCGGCGTGAGACGCGAGCGCTCGCGGCTGCGGATCATGCGCGCCGTCTCGAAGCCGTCCATGCCGGGCATGCGCACGTCGAGCAGCATGACGGCGAAGTCGTTCTTCAGCGCGAGGCGCAACGCCTCCTCGCCCGACTGCGCAATCATCAGGTTCTGGCCGAGCGTCGAGAGCAGCTCCTGCAGCGCGAACAGGCTCTTCGGCTCGTCGTCGACCAGCAGAATCTTCGCCTGCGGCGCGGCCTCGGCCTGCGGCTCAGTGACCAAGCCTTCCGGCTCGGTGACGGCGCGGGCCACCGCGGCGGCGTTCGACATCCGGTTACCCGACGAGCTGGTGGCGAACGGCGTAGTGCACGAGCGCTGCGTTGCTCGCCAAGCCGAGCTTGCGCAGGATGCGCGTGCGATAAGTGCTGACGGTGCTCGGCGAGAGGCCCATCTCGCGCGCAATCTCGCTGATCTGCTTGCCCGTGGCGAGCAGCCACATCACGCGGTACTCGCGGTCCGAGAGCTTCTCGTGCAGCGCCTTCTGCGGATCGCTCGAGCACTCCGATGCCAGGATCTCGGCGAGCGACGCGGAGACGTACTTGCCGCCATTCGCCACCTTGCGCACGGCGGTGGTGAGCTCCTGCGGCGCGCTGTCCTTGGTGATGTAGCCGGCGCCGCCGGCGCGCAGCACGCGCGAGCCGTGCACGTCTTCAGAGTGCATGCTGAGAATGAGTACCGGCTTCCCGGGGAACTCCTTCTTGATGTCGCCCAGCAGATCGAGTCCGCTGCGCCCGGGCATGGAAAAGTCGAAGATCGCCATGTCCCACTCGACCTTGCGCGCGAGCTCCAGCGCCTCGTCGCCATTGGTCGCTTCCCCAACTACGGTCGCCGCGGGGTCCGAAGCCAGCATCTGCTTCAGGCCGTGCCGCACGATCGGGTGGTCGTCAGCTATGAGAATTCGCATCGCCTCGCCTCTTATCCGTGGTGTTTTCCCTATGGGCGAAAAGTATAGGCAGGTGGATGACGCTTGGCCATATTAATTTCTGCTTATCGTTCAAGGTTGTAGTCAACATTCGACAATGTTGTCAGTGTTCGCCCGACACCGCCGGCCGCTCGCGCATTCTCGCCCGGATATGCGCACCCTGCTTGTTTGAATTGCTACGCGCGTAGCGCAGCTTCTGCGCACGCCCGGACGCTGGCTATCCCGCCGTCAGCAGCCCCGAGGGGGCCAGACAACGTGTGCCCTCTTCGTTTTTGCGCCGCGGCGATAATCGCCGCGCGATGCGCTCTCCACCGCGGCGCTACCGCTGGCTCGCCTCCCTGTGCATCGCCGTGGCGCTGCCGGCGGCCGCGCAGCCGGAGGTGCCCTCCTTCGCAGAGCTCGAGGCGGCCGGCGCCGTCATCGGCGAGATCCGCATCGAGACGCACAACATCTTCGATCTCAGCGATCCGAACGAGAGCGGCATCCTGTACCGCGCGGCGAACGCGCTGCACATCAAGACGCGCCCCGAGCTGATCCGCCGCTCGCTGCTGTTCAAGAGCGGCGAGCGGGTCTCGGTGCGGCTGATCGAGGAGACCGAGCGGCTGATCCGCGCCACCAGCACCGTCTACGACGTGGCGATCCGGCCGCGGCGCTACGACGAGGGAGTGGTCGATCTCGAGGTCGTGACGCGCGACACCTGGACGCTGCAGCCCGGCGCCAAGCTGCGCCGCGAGGGCGGCAGGACCTCGGCTGCGATCAACATCAAGGAGACCAACCTCGCCGGCAGCGGCACGACGCTCGGCTTCGAGAGGAGCTCCACCGTCGATCGCAACGGCACGTCGTTCCAGCTCGGGCACGACCACCTGTTCGACGGCTGGACGGCCGGCGCGCTCGAGCGCTCGAGCTTCAGCGACGGCTCGAGCGAGTCGATCTCGCTCGCGCACCCGTTCTACGCGCTCGACACGCGCCG
>DASQIG010000069.1:0-4031 GCA_035631735.1 Burkholderiales bacterium
GAGGGTCCTGCTCATAACCGTTAGACCGCGTTACTTCTCTCCAAGATCCCAATATACGCCGGTCATAATGCGCAGCGCTTGGCGCACCACGGGCGCGAGCAAATGTTCGTTAGGCGCGTGCTGCGAGCAGGCGGAATAGGAATGCGGGATCCAGATGGTCGGCAGGCCGAGGATGTCGGCGAACACTTCGTTCGGCAGCGAGCCGCCGAGGTTGGGCAGGATCGCGGGCTTTATTCCCGTCGTGCGCTCGATCGACGCCGCGGTCCATTTCACCCACGGCGACTCGGGGTCGAGGCGCGTGGCGTGGAATACGGCTTCGCGCGCGGGCTCGACCTTCACCATCGGGAAGCCGTTGCGCTCGAGATGGCGGCGGAGCGCCGGCAGGATGTCGTTCGGATCGATGCCGACGACGTAGCGTAGCTGGCACGTCGCGCTCGCCCGCGGTGGAATAGCGTTAACCGGGCGTTCGGGATTCCCGGTGACGAAGGCGAGCACTTCGAAGCTGCACCAGCCGAAGACGCGCTCCGGCGGCTTGAGGTCCGGCTCGCCCCAGTTCTCGTCGATCGCCGGGCCGTCGTCGCCGCCGCTGATTTCCAGATCAGCGAGCGCGGCGCGCACTGACGGCGTGAGCGTGTCCGGCCGCCATTCCGGAATACGGATCGCGCCGCGTGCATCCGTGATGCTTGCAATGGCGTGCGCCAGGATGATGCCGGGATTCGCGAGCAGCCCGCCCCAGTTGCCCGAGTGGTGCGCGCCTTTGCGCAGCTCCACCGTCATGTGGAAGTTGAGCGCGCCGCGCGTGCCGAGATAAATTGTCGGCCGGGCCGGCTGCAGCCGCGGCCCGTCGGAGGCGATCAGCACATCGGCGCGCAGCAGGTCCTTTTGCTGCTCGCAGAATTCCTTGAGGCCCGGCGAGCCCATCTCTTCGCCGGTCTCGATCAGCACCTTCAGGTTGAAGCCGAGCTTTCCGCGCGTGCGCAGCACAGTCTCGAGCGCGGCGAGGTTGATGGTGTGCTGGCCCTTGTTGTCGGCCGTGCCGCGGCCGTAGATGCGATCGCCTTCCTGCTCAAGCGTCCACGGCCCGAGGCCCGCGCGCCATTCGTTCTCCTGGCCGCGGATCACGTCGCCATGACCGTACATGAGCGCGGTGGGCCGTTTCGCGTCTTCGATCAGCTCGGCGACGAGGAATGGGCCGCCTTTGCCTCGGGGGTTGCGAAAAATGCGCGTAGTCATCCCCATGCGCGCGAGGCTCTCGGCCATCTCGGTTTCGAGATAGCGCTCGAGCTCGGCCTGTCGCTCGGGGTTCTGGCTCTCGGTCGGTATCGCCACGCGTCGCGCGAGGTCGGCGTGGAAAGCCCCGCCATCGAAATATTTCTCGGCGGCGGCGATGGCGGCCTGTCGGGTCATGGCGACGGAACTCTAACCTGTCATCCGGCCGCGCGGCCATGCGTTAAAGCAAGGAGCAGTACCTAACTCTTATATAGGAGGATTCAGATGAAGCTGCATACCCTGGCCCTCGCCGCCCTGGTCGCGCTCGCCGGCCCCGCGCTGGCCCAGACGCCCAAGGACACGGTCAAGGCCGACAAGGAGCAAGTCAAGGCGGACAAGGAGAAGATCAAGGCCGACCGCGCCGCCGGCAACAAGGACGCGGTCAAGGCCGACAAGGAGAAGCTGAAGGCCGACAGGGCCAAGCTGAAGGCCGACCGCAAGGCCGCCAAGGAAGAGAAGAAGTAAGGCCGTCAGCGGCCGCAGGCCCGCGTCGCGCGAGCGCGCGAGCGGGCCTTTTTCATTTGGGCTATCTTCGGCGCGGGGGACACATGAAAGCCAAACTCGCACTCATCGCCGTCGGCGCACTCATCGCGCTCGGCGACCCGGCGCTCGCGCAGAACAACAAGGTCGAGCGCGATCGCGCGCAGCTCCAGCGCGACAAGGAGAAGCTGCGCGCCGACAAGCGCAAGGCCCGCGCGGACAAGCGCAAGCTCCGGGCCGATCGCCGCGCAGCGCAGCGGGCTAAAGAGCAGGCCGCCGCCCAGAAGTAAGTTGCCGGCCCGCGGCCGGCGCGCGTATCGTGGGACGGCGGGCGCAAGCGCGTCCGCTCAATCACCCCACGGGAGGAAAACATGAACCGCAGATACGCGCTCGGCGTCATTGCCGCAGCCGTTACGGCGCTCGCCGGTAACGTGGCGGCGCAAACCACGAAAAGCATTGCCGGCAGCTACAGCCCGGTCACGGTGCAAGCTTACGGCGACAAGCCTCGCGGGCAGATGATCCTGACACCCGATGGCCGCTACTCGATCGTCCTCTCTCGCGCCGAAATGCCGAAGATCGCCTCGGGCTCGCGCACCAAGGCGACGGCGGAAGAGAACAAGGCGGTAATCGATGGCAGCATCGCGCACTCCGGCCGCTACACGATCGACGACGGCGGCAGATCGATCACCTTCCACATCGAGACGAGCACGTTCCCGAACTGGAACGGCACGACGCAGAAGCGGCCGTTGTCGGTGAAAGGCGATCTGCTCATCTACACCGTCGCCACGCCTTCCGCCGGCGGGGCGCCGAACGACGTCACCTGGCGCCGCATGAAATAGCGCGCCGTTCGCGCGGTCAGTTCAAGCGCTGGTAGCCGCTCGGCACGGCGAACACGCTGTCGCGCACCGGCTCGACCTTCAGCGCCTTCACTTCCACCGTGAAGTCGAGGATCGGCTTCGCGGTGGGCGCGCCCTTATCGTCCTTCTTGCCGAAGAGGTTGCCCACATTGGCGAGCACCGCACTCGTGTTCGTCTGCCCGCCGGCGCTGGAGTCGCCGTCCTTCGCGCCGCAGGCATTGCCTTCCAGGCGCCACTCGATGTGCGTGAGGATCGGGTGGCCCTGGATCTTGGCGAGCTGCTTGCCCGCGTTCGCGATGGCGGCGCGGTCCGCGGGACTGAGGCTCGCCAGGTAGCCGAGCATCAGCTTCGTCACCTCCGGCGGCATGACCTGCGCGCGGTCGCCGGACGCGGGTGCGTGCGCCCGCGGCTGGTTCGCGAGATAAGCCCGGCCGAACGTCTGCTCGACGCCGAGCGCCTCGCGCATCTGCGCGTTGAGCGGCGTCGTCCAGACGTCGAAGGCGAGCGTGCTCGTCGTGGTGCGCTTCTGCGGGTCCTGCAGCTTCAGCACCCAGGCCGCCTGGTACTGGTGTGTATCGAAGCCGTTGATGTTCTTTTTCTGCCCGGTGGACTTCACCTCGAAGTTGGAGCTCGCGACGCGCATGGTGCAGCCCTCCTCCGTCTGCTGCTTGGGCTCGGGCTTCTGCCGCTGCTCGGGCGCGCTCTTCTTATCCTCTGTGCTGCGCACCGGGCAGCCGTGCGCCGGGCATTCGCGATACTCCTTCTTGCGGTGATTGAGCAGCCACAGCCGGTTGTTGTCGAGCCGCGTGATGGTGCTGTCGGCGCCGCCCACGACGGAGTTCACGAGAAAGCCGCTGAACGTGCCGGTGCCCTTGATGCTGTGATCGTCGCGCCGCATGCTCGAGCGCACGTACAGCTTCTCCGTCGCCTCGAACGGAAACATGCCCATGATGCCGCCATTGGTCACCACGGTCTCGACCACGGCAGTGGGATTCGCCGGGCTATCGTCGACCGGCGCCTGCGCCTGCTGGGCGGCGCACGCGGCGAGCGCGCACGCCACCGCGGCAATGCCGATGCGTCGTTTCATGTTGCCCTCCCCTCGTTGTTGTAGAAGCGTGCGGCTCAGGCACCGAAGCGCCGCTCCACCGCGTGCAGGGCGATGTTGGCGAGCACGACTAGCGCGGCGACCGCCAGCGCCCAGGTGAGCAGACCGAACCCGGCGAACACGCCTACCGCGCACGAGCACCATACGGTAGCCGCGGTGTTGATGCCGCGCACCGTGCCGCGCTCGTGCCAGATGAGGCCCGCGCAGAGGAAGCCGACGCCGGTCACCACCTGCCCGGCGACGCGCGCCGGCCCGGTCGGGTCGCCAACCAGCGTGCCGACGATCACATAGGCTGCGGCACCAAGCGCGACGAGCGCATT
>DASQIG010000070.1:0-5779 GCA_035631735.1 Burkholderiales bacterium
CCGTCCGGCGTCGAACAGCGGCAGCGCGAGGCGAAAGCCGACCGTCCAGCTCTTGGCGCCGCTCGTGAGGAGGTCGCCGAGCTCCGCGCTTTGCCCGCCGGCCACTCCCGTCAGGGTGATCGCCGGAAACATCGCCGCACGCGCGATGCCGATCTGCGCATTCGCGGCGACGAGGCTCTCCTCCGCCTGCCGGATGTCGGGCCGCCGCTCGAGCAGCGCCGAGGGCAGCCCCGGCGGCGGCACCGGCGCGAGCGGCAGCGCGAAAAGATCGCCCGAGGCGAGCTTCAGGTCCATCCTTCCGGTGAGCAGCCCGAGCTGATGCTCGACCAGCGCGCGGTTTCGATCGGCATCGCGCTTCTGCACCAGCGCGTCGAACAGCGCGCCGCGCGCCTGGTGCACATCGAGCTCGCTCGCAAGGCCGGCGTCGAGTCGCGCCTGGGCGATGTCGAGCGAGTCGCGCCGCACGCGGCTCGTCTGGTCGAGCACCGCGAGCTGCGCATCGAGCGAGCGCAGCGCGAAGTAAGCCTGAGTGATCGCGCCGGCTAGGCTGAGGAGCACCGTGTCGCGCGCGTACTGCGCGCCAAACAGGTTGGCGCGTGCCGCCTCGCTCGCGCGCCCGAAGCGGCCCCAGAAATCGACCTCGAAGTTGGTAGAAGCGGACAGCGTGTGGTTCGGCCGCACGAGCGGCACGCCGGGAAACTGCGGAGGCGAAGCAACCGTGCTTACGCGCTGGCGCGCGTACGTATAGCTGCCGGTGACCTCGGGAAAGAGCGCTGCGCGCGCCTCGCGCAGCGCGCCTTCGGCCTCCTGCACGCGGGCGGCGGCCAGGCGCACATCGGCGTTCGCCGTTTGCGCCGTGTCGATCAGCCGATCGAGCGTCTGGTCGCCGTAGAGCTGCCACCATTGCAGCGCGAGCGGTTGCGTCTCGGCGGGCGCAGGCTCGGGATATTGCGCGGGAAGCTCGAGCCGCGGGCGCTGGTAGTCGGGCCCGAGCGTGCACGCGCAAAGGAAAAGCAGCGGCCACAGCCGCTTCATGCGGCGGGCGCTTCGGCCCGAGCCTCGCGCGGTTTGCGGCGGCGCGCGACGACCGCGAAGAAAAGCGGGACGAACAGGGTGGCGATGAAGGTCGCGGCGAGCATGCCGCCCACCACGCCGGTGCCCATCGAGCGGCGTGCACCGGCGCCGGCGCCGGAGGAAAACATGAGCGGCAGCACGCCGAGGACGAAGGCCAGCGAGGTCATGATGATCGGCCGGAACCGCAGCCGCGCCGCGGTAAGCGCCGCCTCGATCGCCGGCTTCCCCTCAAGAAGTCCCTGCTGCGCGAATTCGACGATCAGGATGGCGTTCTTGCCGGCGAGGCCGATGAGCACCACCAGCCCGATCTGGAAGTAGATATCGTTCTCCAGCCCGCGCAGGCCGACGAAGCCGAGCGCCCCCCACACCGCGAAGGGCACGGCGAAGACCACGGCGAGCGGCAGCAGCCAGCGCTCGTAGAGCGCGGCAAGGATGAGGAACACCATGACAAGGGCGAGGCCGAAAGCAATCGCCGACTGCCGCCCGGTGCGCTTCTCCTGGAAGGCCTGGCCGGTCCAGGAGATGGTATAGCCCTCGGGAAGCGTGGCGGCCGCGACGTCTTCCACCGCCTTGATCGCCTCGCCCGAGGAGACCCCCGGCCTGCCGCCCCCGACCACCTTGGCGGCGAGGAAGCCGTTGAAGCGCTCGAGCTGCTCCGCGCCGATCAGGCTGGAGGTACGGATGAGCGCCTTAAGCGGAATCATCTCGCGAGTGGTGGTCGAGCGCACGTATACCGCGCCCAGGTCCTCCGGCTGCGAGCGGAAAGGCGCGTCGGCCTGCACCTGCACGCGGAAGGTGCGGCCGAACTTGTTGAAGTCGTTCACGTAGAGCGCCGCCATGGTGCTCGAGAGCGCGTCGAACACGTCCTGCACCGGCACGCCGAGCGAGATCGCCTTCTCCCGATCGACCTCGACTTTGAGTTGTGGCACCGTCGGGCGGTAGAAAGAATTGATGCCGGCGAGCTGCGGGTGCTTGGAGAGCGCGGCCATGAACTGTTGTGTCACCTGGTAGAGCCGTGTCGGATCCGGGTTGCTGCGCGCCTGCAGGTAGACCTCGAGACCGCCCGCAGTGCCGATGCCGCGGATCGCCGCCGGGTTGAAAGCGAGCGCCAGGCCGTCGCGCAGGCCGGCGCCCTTCTGCACGATGTCGCGCGCGATGAGCTGGGCGGTGTTGGCGCCACGCTGGTCCCATTCCTTGAGCGGCACGAACATGGTGGCGGCATTGCTCTTGTTGCCGCCGCCGATCAGATCGAAGCCGATGATGCCGATGGTGTTCTGCACGCCGCTGTTCGCGGAGATGACCTTCACCATGTCATCGGCCATCTTGCGCGTACGCTCGAGCGTTGCGCCGTCGGGCAGCTGCAGCGTGGCGAAGATGTAACCCTGATCCTCCGGCGGCACGAAGCTGCCGGGAATGCGCAGGAACAGCCCGCCCGTCGTGGCCAGCACCACGACGAACGCGATGAGCGAAGCGACGCGATGCGCAAGGACGAGGTTCACGGCCCACAGGAACCGGCCCGTGAGCCAGGCGAAGCCGCGGTTGAACGGCCTGAAGAGGCGCGACTCGTGCTCGCCCGGCTTCATGAGGATCGCGCACAACGCGGGGGTGAGCGTGAGGGCCATGAACCCCGAGATCACCACGGCGAAAGTGAGCGTCAGCGCGAACTGCCGATAGAGCTGGCCAGCGATGCCGCCGAGGAACGCCACCGGCACGAACACCGCGCAAAGCACGAGCACGATAGCGACGACCGCGCCCGAGACCTCGCGCATTGCTTCCAGCGCCGCCTCAAAGGCGGGCATCTTGTTCTCGCGCATCAGCCGCTCGACGTTCTCCAGCACGACGATGGCGTCGTCCACCACGATGCCGATGGCGAGCACCAGCGCAAACAGCGTCAGCGTGTTTATGGTGAAGCCCACCGCCCACAAGCCGGCGAAGGCGCCGATCAGCGAGACCGGCACGGCAATCATCGGGATGAGTGTCGCTCGCCAGGTCTGCAGGAAGAGGAACACGACGGCGAGCACCAGCAGCGCCGCCTCGAAGATGGTCTTTGTCACCTCCTTGATCGAGGCGTCGACGAAGCGCGTGGTATCGAACGGGATGGCGTAGTCGACGTCCTCCGGGAAGCCGGCGTTGAGTTCCACCATGCGGCTTCTCACGAGCTGGGCGACCTCGAGGGCGTTGGCGCCCGGCTGCAGGAACGTCGCCATGCCGATGGCAGGCTTGCCGTCGATGGTGTTGTAGGTGTCGTAATTGAGCGCGCCGAGCTCGATGCGCGCGATGTCGCGCAGCCGCAGCACGCCACCAGGACCGCTCGCACGCACCACGATGTCGCCGAACTGCTCCGGGTCGACCAGGCGGCCGGTGGCGGTCACGGTGTATACGACCGCCTGGCCGGGCGGCGCGGGCTCGGTGCCGATCTTGCCGGCGGCGTACTGTGCGTTTTGCGCGCGCAGCGCCGCGGCGACGTCCGACGGCGTGACGCCGAGGCGCGCCATGTTCTCGGTGTTGAGCCACACCCGCATCGAGTAATCGCGGGCGCCGAACACCGTGACATCGGCGAGGCCCGGCAGGCGCTTGAGCTCGTCGACCAGGTTGATCGACGCATAATTCGACAGGAACAACGTATCGCGCGTGCCCTTGGACGACGACAGGATGACGACGTTCAGGATGTCGAAGGAGCGCTTCTGCACGATGATGCCGTTCCTGCGCACCTCGTCGGGCAGCCGCGGCAGCGCGATGTTGACGCGGTTATTCACGTTGAACACCGCCTGATCGACGTTCGAGCCGGGCTCGAAGGTGATGGTGATGCTGAGGGCTCCGGTGGAGGAGGCGGTGGAGCTGAAGTAGGACAGCCGCTCGAGGCCCGAGAGCTGCTCTTCGATCGGCGCCGCCACGGTCTTGGTCAGCGTCTCGGCGCTCGCGCCCGGATAGCTGGTGGTGATGAGCACGGTGGGGGGCGCGATCTCCGGGTACTGAGCGACCGCGAGCAGCTTCGCCGCGACGAGGCCGGCCAGCACGATCACGATGGCGATGACGCCGGCGAACACCGGCCGGTGTATGAAGAAGCGCGACATCTAGCCCGCCAATTTCGCCTGCACCGGCGCACCCTGGCGCAGCCGCACGAGGTTATCCGTTATTACCTTCTCGCCCGGCTTGAGCCCATCGAGCACCACCCAGTCGTTGCCGACCCAGTTGCCGGCGCGGATGGTGCGCTGCGCGGCTTTTCCTTCCGCATCGACGAGCCACACATAGCGGCCGCTTTCGTTCTGTTGCACCGCCGCCTGCGGCACGACGATCGCCCGCTGCTTGCCGGCAATCACCTGCACGCGCACGTACTGTCCGGGCAGGATCTGCAGCCCTGCGTTCTTGAACTCCGCGCGCATCTGCACCGTGCCGAGGCTCGCATCGACGGTGGAGCTGGCGAAGTTCAGGCGACCGCTCTCCGCATAGGGCCGGCCGTCGGCCATCTCGATCCTGACCTCGGGGGTGGCCGTCTCGCGAGCGCGCAGGCGGGCGAACTCGGCCTCCGACAGCGCGAAGCGCACCCAGATCGGGTCGGTGCGGGTGAGGGTCGTCAGGATTGCCGTATCGTTGTTCGGGGCGACCAGGCTGCCAATCGATTGCTGAGCGCGGCCGGTGACGGCGCCGATCGGCGCCTCGACCTTGGTGTACGAGAGGTTGAGCGCCGACTGGCGCACCCGCGCCTCGGCGAGCTGCATCGCCGCCACGCTTTGCTGCAGGGCGGAGGCGGCTTGATCGGCCTCGCGCTGGCTGATGGCGCGCCGGTCGGCGAGTGCCTTCAGGCGCTCGTACTCCTGCTTGGCGAGCTCGTAGCGCGCCTTCTCCTGCGCCAGCACCGCCTTGTTCTGCTGCAGGTCGATCTCGAAGGGCGCGCGCTCGATCTGGAAGAGAACCGCGCCGGCCTTCACGCGGTCGCCTTCCGTGTAGAGCTGCTTCTCGAGGATGCCGGAGACGCGCGCCCGCACCTGTACCTCGCGCGAACCTTCGGTCCGTCCGACGGCTTCGAAGACCACCGGAACCTCGCGCGGCGCAACCTCGAGCACCGTCACCGCCAGCGGCGCGGATGCCGCTTTCGCCGCCTCGTCCTTCTTCTGCCTGGCGTCGCCCTCGCTGCACGCCACCAGCACCGCCGCCAGCAGAGCGATCAGCGCGCGGTTCATGGCTGGTACGCCCGCAGGAAGCAATCGACGATCTGGCGGCTGCGAGCCGCGTCCGCGCCGTTGGCGCGCTCGACACCGAAGAGCCGCTTGATGCGATCGTGCCCGACCAGCATGCCGAGCAGGAGCTCGGCGGCGAACAGCGGTTCGTCGCGCCGCAGCGTCCCCGCCTGCATCGCGCGCTCGAGGTAAGCCGCGAGCTGGCGCACCATCTCGCCCGCGCTCGCGGCGTACATGCTCCTCGCGAGCGCCTTGAAGCGCGGCACCTCCGGCATCACCGTGCGGAACGTCGCGATGCCCTCGGCGCTCAGCACGCGCTCGCGATAGGCAAGCGCAAAGCGCACCAGGCCGGCGCGCAAGTCCTTCGGCTCGCCTTCCAGCTCGACCAGCACACGGCGCGTGAGGTCGTGCGCCACCTCCTTGAAGAGCGCGTCCTTGCTCGGGAAATGCGCATAGATCGTCTGCTTGGCGACGCCGGCGCGGCGCGCGATGTCGTCGACGCTCGAGCCGTAGCCGTGGGCGAGAAA
>DASQIG010000071.1:0-3886 GCA_035631735.1 Burkholderiales bacterium
CGCCGAAGTTGAGCGCCATCGACAAGCCCTCGCGGCCGCCGGTCGAGCAGCCGTCCCAGTAATTGCGCGTGGCCGGCTTGCTGTAATAAACCTCGGTGAGCGCGAGCGCCCACTTGTATTGCTGGTGAATGCTTTCGACGAGGAAGTCGTCCAGCCGCCCGTAGTTAAGCTCGTGCGTGGCCTGGATGACCGGGAAGTTCGGGTTGTCCTGTGTCGGATGTCCTGTGTCAGTGTTCGAGCCGACGTAGCCGGTGTTGGTCGCGCTGGTGACGGCGCTGAGCCCGCCCTGCAGGCCGCCGCCGCCGATGTTGCGCACCTTGCCGTTCCAGGCGCTCGGCCCGCCGTTGGTGTCGGCGCTGTTCAGCGGGAAGCCGACGCGGATGCCGATGCGCTGGTTCTGTCCCACCGCGTAGCCGTCGGCCGGCCCGCCGCGCGCCGAATAGATGAAGTTGGCCTCGCAGCGCGTCACGCCGCCGGTGGTGAGCAGCTGCGTGAAGGGCAATGCGGCGGGATTGGGATTGGCCTGCGAGGGCGGCGGCACGTACTGCGAGACGTTGGGCTGCGACGCGAGGTAGGTTCCAAGCGCGCTGCAGGTCATTTCGGCGTAACTCGGCGATGCGAAGATGCTCGAACCGAGCGCGAGGGCGACGGCCTTGTGCATGGCGTTACTGTTCATGGCGTTCCTCCCGGTGAATGCGAAAAAGCAAGTCCTTTTGCGAAACGGCATCACCGCTCCTCGACGGCGATGCGGTGGGACGGTGGATGCTGCGCGTCGCGAGCTTTACCGAGTTGGGCAGAAACCGGCTTTTTGTAATTCCTGCCGTCCGGTTACGCGTCGTCGCGATGTCCCGACTCGCGCTTTACTTGATAGCATTTAACACGTGATGAACTGCAAGTTCTATGTGAGTCACTCATCAATTCATCACGACTAAGCATGAATATCACCTCCCGGCAGCTGAAGGCCTTCCTGCTCACCGCGCGCTACCAGAGCTTCTCGCGCGCGGCGGACCAGCTCTTCATCACGCAGTCGGGAATGAGCGTGCTGGTGCGCGAGCTCGAGGAGCAGCTCGGTTTCCGCCTGTTCGAGCGCACCACGCGCAAGGTGACGCTGACCAAGTTCGGCTCGAGCTTCCTGCCGATCGCCGACCGCAGCCTGGTCGAGCTCGAGCAGGCGGCCGCGAACATCGGGCGCTCGGCCTCGGCGGAGAGGGGCGTGCTCGCGCTTGGCGCCACGCCGTTCGTCGCGGCCGACATCCTCGCGCCGGCGCTCGCCGCGTATGCGCTGCGCGACGCCGGGCTGCATGTGCGCCTGGTCGACGCCGAAGGCCCGCGCCTGCTTGAAATGCTGCAGTCGGGCGAGCTCGACGTGGCGCTCACCGCCATGCACCACGACACTCCCGGCATGCGCCGCTCGCCGCTCGCGCGCTTCTCGCTGATCGCGATCGCCGCGCTCAACGGCGCGCACGAGCTCACCGCCGAGGTGCGCTGGAGCGAGCTCGCGGGCGAGCGCCTGATCGCCTTTCCGCCGGGAAATCCGATCCGCGAGCTGATGGACGAGCATCTCGGACGTGCCGGCCGGCGCGAGCCGCCCGAGATCGTCTGCAACTATCTCGAGACGCAGATCGCCATGGTGGAAGCAGGCAGCGGCGTCGCCGTCGTTCCCAGCCTCGCGATACATGCCTGCGCCAAGCGAGCGATCGCGCTGCACGCGCTGGTGGCGCCGCAGGTCGCGGGCAACGTGTACTGGCTGGTGAACCGCGCGCGCAAGCTGCCCGCGGGCACCGAGGGCTTCAACGCCTTCCTGAAGGACTACATGTCGGCGCTGCCCGCGGAACCCGCGCCGCGCGCCGCACAAGCCGCCTAGGTCACTGCACGATCGCGGTGCGGAAGGCGGCGGGAGACTCGTGCGCGATCGCCCGTCCCGCCGCGCCTTGCAGCGCAACGGCGGAGAGCCTGAGCTCCGCGTTCCCGGAGCGCAGCGGCCGGAACGTGACGACGACGAAGTCGGCGTCGGTGGGCGCAGCGTTGCCGGCGCTCGCGCCGACGAAGATCGAGCCGTTCGGATTCACGCGATAGGTGAAGCGGCCTTCGGCGAACAGCTCGCCCGGCCGTACCGCCACCGGCTCGAGCAGCTTCGCGTCGTAGTCGAGCTGCAGCGGCAGCGCGTGCACCGGCTGCGCCGACGTGAGCTTGAGCGTCACTTCGAAGTCGTTGCCCGCCTTCACCTGCTTCGGCCCTTCCCAGCGCAGCTGCGCCGGACGCGTGCCGCCGGCGGCAGCCGGCGCGGGCGCCGTGCCGTTGACGCGCGCGACTGCGGCAGGCGCGGCCATTTCCAGGCGCAATCCGCCGACGGCGAGCTGTTGGCGCTCGTCGAGCGGCAGGTACACGAATGTCACCGCGTCCGGCGTGATCGACTCGATGCGATACAGGTTGTCCAGGCTTTCGCCTTCGCGCACCGTGAAGACACGATCGTCGCGCGCGAGCACGACCTGCATGACGCCGTCGTGGCTGACCTGGCCCGCAATGCGATAAGGCAGCGGCGGCGCGACCGGCTTCGGCGGCGCCTCCAGCACCTTTGGTCGCGCTGTTGCGGCGGGCGTCCACGAGCGCGCTCCGAACGGCTCGCCGCGCGCCTGGCCCATCGCCTGGCGCGATGGCAGCGCCGCAAAACGCTCCTCGGGCGCGGCTTGCTGGCCCGGCGCAGCGCTCGAGCCCTTCGCCGCGGGCAGCGGCTGCTCCTGCGAGTAGAGCAATGCCAGCGCGCCGGCGACAACCGCAACGCCAGTAAGGGCAAAGCCGATCCGGATGTGTTTCTTATCCATCTCAGCCCGCCAGTTAAGCGCATTCGACACCGGCTGTCCATCGCATTATTCAGGCGTGCTATATACCCGCAGTGACCACGCAAAGCATCCGCTGGCTCTGGTACGCCTCGCCGCAGACTTTTTTCCCGCTGGCGGGCCGCATCGCGCGCCTCGCGGCGCTGCTCGCGGGAATTTTTGCGCTGGCGGGGCTTTATGTCGGTCTTTTCGTCGCCCCGACCGACGCCCAGCAGGGCGAGGTGTACCGCATCATCTTCATCCACGTGCCGGCGGCCTGGATGTCGATGTTCATTTATGTGGTGATGGCTTTCTGGGCTGCGCTCGGTCTTTCGATGAACACGCGCCTGTCCTTCATGATGATGCGCGCGCTTGCCCCGACCGGAGCGCTCTTCACCTTCATCGCGCTTTGGAGCGGCGCGCTGTGGGGCCGACCGACGTGGGGAACGTATTGGGTCTGGGGCGATACGCGACTGATGACGGAGCTCATCCTGCTGTTTCTCTACTTCGGTGTCATGGCTCTCCAGGCGGCGATCGACGACCGCCGGCGCGCCGACCGCGCCGGCGCGCTGCTCGCGATCGTCGGCGTGGTGAACATCCCGATCATCTACTTCTCGGTGCAATGGTGGAACACCCTGCACCAGGGAGCCTCGGTCAGCTTCACTCGCGCGCCGAGCATGGCGGCGGCCATGTTCACGGGGATGATCCTCATGGCGCTCGCGTTCTGGCTGTACTCGATCGCGGTCGCGATGCTGCGGGTGCGCTGCGAGATCGTGGAGACGCAATGACCGAGTTCCTCGCGATGGGAGGCTACGGCGGCTACGTCTGGGGCGCGTACGGCGTGACGTTCGCGCTGCTCGCCACCGAAGTCTTTCTGTTGTTGAAGCGCAAGCGTGAAACCAAGACATAAGCGCATGGCGTGGATCGCGCTCGGCGTCGTGGCGCTCGGCGCGGCGACGGCGCTGGTGCTCGCGGCGTTCAACCGCAACCTGGTGTTCTTCTTCACGCCCTCGCAGGTCGCCGCGCACGAGGCGCCGGTAGGCCGCACGTTCCGCATCGGCGGCATGGTG
>DASQIG010000072.1:0-12495 GCA_035631735.1 Burkholderiales bacterium
GCTTTCAGCCTGGATGAGCTTGGCACTACGGAAATCGACGACGCCTTTTCGGTGAGCCGCCTGCCCGGCGGCGAAGTCCGCATTGGCGTGCACATCGCAGCGCCGGGGCTCGGCATTGCGCCCGGCTCGCCGCTCGATGCCCTGGCGCGCGAACGCTTGTCGACGGCGTATATGCCCGGCCGCAAGTACACCATGCTCCCGGAGGACGTCATCGCGCGCTTTTCGCTCGATCACGGCGCCGCGCAGCCTGCTGTATCGCTTTACTTTGAGGTCTCGGCGGAGGGGCTGCCGAAAGCCGTGCACAGCCGGCTGGAGCGCATACCGATCGCCGCGAACCTGCGTCATGCCCAGTACGACGCCCTTAACGATGCGTTCGAGGCAGGCGGCACTAGCGGGCTCGCGCATGAAGAGGAGCTGCGCACGCTCTGGCGCGTGGCACTCGCGCTGGAGCGCCAGCGGGGGCGGCCAAGCGCGGGACTCGCGCCGCTCGACTTCAGTTTCTTCATTGAGGGCGACCGCGTGCGTGTCGTGCCGCGCAAGCGCGGCGCGCCGCTCGACAAGCTCGTCTCGGAGCTCATGATCCTGGTGAACTCGAGCTGGGGCGAGCTGCTGGCCGAGCGCGACATCGCGGCGATCTACCGCGTGCAGTCGACCGGCAAGGTGCGGCTGTCGGTTCACCCGGAGCCGCACGAGGGCCTGGGAGTGCGCTGCTATACGTGGATGAGCTCGCCGCTGCGCCGCTATGTCGACCTGGTGAATCAGTGGCAGCTCATCGCCGCGCTGCAGGGACGCCGTCCGCCCCACACACGCAGCTCTGAAGCGCTGCTCTCGGCGATGCGTGCCTTCGAGCTTACCGCCGCGCGTTACGACGAGCACCAGCGGGCCATGGAGACCTACTGGAGCGTGCGCTGGCTGCTGCAGGAAAACGTGCACGACATCGACGCCTCGGTGCAGCGCGAGAATTTGGTGCGGCTGGAGGGCCTGCCGCTCTTCGTGCGCGTGCCCTCGCTGCCGGAAGCTGCCGCCCCGGGGATGCGCGTGCGGCTGGCGGTAAGCAAGGTAGATCTCCTCGAGCGCACGGTCGATTGCGTCTATCGTGAAACACTGCCTGGCGGGGCGCTGGTCACGGAAGCGGAGCCGGGCGAAAAAGCCTAAACTATGAAGGGCTTGTCTAACTGAAATAACAAGGCACATGAGATTGTTGTGGATCCCGGCCGGCAACGATCGGGTGCTCGCCATGGCGCTCGGCACCTCGATCGTGCTGCATGCCGTGGTCCTCAGCCTGCATTTCAAACTGCCCGAGATGTTGCGCGCCGAGACCGCCGAGCAGCGCCTCGAGGTGGTGCTGGTCAACGCCAAGACCCGTGAGCGCCCTGCGCGGGCCGAAGTGCTGGCCCAAGCGAACCTCGATCGTGGCGGCACGGTGGACGAGCCGCGCCGCGCGCGCTCGCCGCTGCCGGTAACCAATCCGCGGGAGCCCGGGCGCGACCTTGCCGCCGCCGAGCGGCGCGTTCGCGAGCTCGAAGCCCGGCAGCAGGAGCTGCTCACGCGAGCGCAAGCACCCGAGAGCCGGCTGGCGCAGCCGCCGCCGCACGCCGCGCCGGCAGAGCAGGTGGCGCCGCAACCCAGCGGCCGGGACCTCGCCGACCTGGCGCTTGCCGCGATGCGTTTGCAGGCGCAGATCGACAAGCAGATCGACGACTACCAGAAGCGTCCGCGCAAGAAGTTCATCGGCGCCAACGCCGCGGAATACCGCTTTGCGCAGTACGAGGAGGACTGGCGCGCCAAGGTGGAACGGGTCGGGACGCTGAACTATCCGGCGGAGGCGCGCGGCAAGCTCTATGGCAACCTGCGGCTCACCGTCACGATCCGCGCCGACGGCAGCGTCGATTCGATCGAGCTCGACCGCTCCTCCGGGCTGAAGGTGCTCGATGCCGCGGCATTCAAGATCGTGCGGATGGCGGGGCCCTATGCCGCTTTTCCGCCCGCCATCCGGCGGGATACGGACCTCGTCGTCATCACGCGCACTTGGTTTTTCGGCCAAGGCGACAAGCTCTGGACCGAGTGACCCGCGTGCCGTGACCAAGCGTGCGGGGTAGGCGCGGGGGCGCGCTTGGCGCGCTCATCATCGTGTGGCAGGCCTTCAGCTACACGCTGAGCGGGTTGGTCCTCGCCTTCATCGTCGCGCAGCTTTGGTTCTACGGCCACATCGTGTACTGGAGGCGCTTCCCGCCGGAATCCACCGCGTTCATGGAGCGCAGCCTGGAGGCGCTGCAGGCCAGGGACCCGCACGCCCGCCTGCGGCACCAATGGGTGCCGTATGAGCGCATCTCGGTGCAGCTGAAGCGCGCCGTGGTCGCTGCTGAAGATGCGCGCTTCCTCGACCACGAGGGCTTCGACTGGGAGATGATCCAGAAGGCGATCTCGCGCAACGAGGAGCGCGGCCGCATCGTCGCCGGCGCCTCGACCATCAGCCAGCAGCTCGCGAAGAACCTGTTCCTTTCGGCCGAGCGCTCGTGGCTGCGCAAAGGCGAGGAGGCGCTCATCACGTGGATGCTGGAGGACGCACTGACCAAGCGCCGCATCCTCGAGCTCTATCTCAACTACGCGGAGTGGGGCGAGGGCATCTTCGGTGCGGAGGCGGCGGCACGCCATCACTTCGGCGTGCCGGCGGCCGCGCTCACCGCCGAGCAGGCGGCTTGGCTCGCCGCGATCCTGCCGACCCCGCGCCGCTACGAGCGCGGCCGCCTGACGCCTTACCTCGCCGGGCGGGTCTCCACCATCCTTGCCCGCATGGGAGACGTGCAGATCCCCTGATACGCTTCGCGCATGGCCGAAGCGCTCGCGCGGCTCGAAGTCGACGACCTGCAGCAAAGCCTGCGTGAAATCCAGGCGCTGCTCGCGAAGCCCGAGCGTAACGCCGAGCTGCGCGCGCGGCTCGATGCACTGCACCCGGCCGACATTGCCTACACCCTCGAGGCGCTGCCGCTCGAGGAGCGGCTCGCCGTGTGGAACCTGGTCAAGGCCGATCGCGATGGCGAGATCCTGCTCGAGGTGTCCGAGGCGGTGCGCGAGTCGCTCATCGCGAGCATGGACTCCGCCGAGCTGGTCGCCGCCGCCGAAACGCTCGAGGCCGATGAGCTCGCGGACATTGCCGCCGACCTGCCGCCGGCGGTCATGGAGGACGTGGTCCAGGCGCTGCCGGCCGAAGAGCGCGAGCGGCTGCGCGCCGCGCTTTCGTACCCCGAGGGCTCGGTCGGTTCGCTCATGGATTTCGACCATGTGGCGGTGCGCGAGGACGTGACCCTCGAGGCGGTGACGCGATTTCTGCGGCGCCTCGATGAGCTGCCCGACCACACCGACCACCTCTTCGTCGTCGACCGCGTGCAGCGGCTGAAAGGGACGCTGCCGCTCGCGCGCCTCATCGTGTCGGATCTGCACCTCGGGGTGCCGGGCGTCATGATGCGCGACGGCATGAAGTTCTATGCGCAGGACTCCGCCGAGGACGCGGCCAGCGCCTTCGAGCGCTACGACCTCATGTCCGCGCCGGTGGTCGACGCAAGCGACACGCTCATCGGCCGGCTGACGGTGAACGCGGTCGTCGACTACATCCGGCGGCGCAACGCCGAAGCGCGACTCGCCGAAGCCGGCCTGCGCGAGGAAGAGGATGTTTTCGCCCCGGTGCTCGAAAGCTTCAAGAACCGCTGGGCCTGGCTCGCCATCAATCTCGTCACCGCGTTCATCGCCTCGCGCGTGATCGGCCTGTTCGAGGGTTCGATCGAGCGCCTGGTTGCGTTGGCGACGCTGATGCCCATCGTCGCCGGGGTCGGCGGCAACTCCGGCAACCAGACCATCACCATGATCGTGCGCGCGCTCGCGCTCGGGCAGATCCAGGGCGGCTACTGGAGGGCGCTCCTCAGGAAGGAGATCGGGCTCGCGCTGCTGAACGGTGTCATCTGGGGCAGCCTGCTCGGCGCCGTCGCCTACGCCCTCTATGGCAATGTGGCGCTCGGCGGCGTCATGGCGCTCGCCATGGTGCTCACGCTGGTGCTTGCCGCCACCATGGGCGTCGCCATTCCCTGGCTGCGATCGCGCTTCGGCCGCGACCCGGCTGTCGGCTCTTCCGTGCTGATTACCGCCTGCACCGACTCCGGCGGCTTTTTTATTTTTCTCGGCCTGGCGACGCTGTTCCTGGTCTGAACGCGGCGCGCGCCGCCGCCAGCGTGGCGTCGATTTCCGCCTCGCCGTGCGCCGCGGAGACGAACCCGGCTTCGTACGCCGAGGGCGCCAGGTAAATGCCCGCATCGAGCATCGCGTGGAAGAACCGGTTGAAGCGCTCGCGATCACATTGCATGACCTCGGCATAGCTCTGCGGCGGTGCGGCGCGGAAATACAGGCCGAACATGCTACCCATCGACTGCGCCGAGAAGGCGACGCCAGCCTTGCGCGCCTCCGCGGTCAGGCCCTCGACCAGCGCGCGCGTGGTTGCTTCGATGCGCTCCAGTAGCCGCGGCTGCGCAGCGAGCTGCAGCGTGGCGAGGCCCGCGGCGACGGCGAGCGGATTGCCCGAGAGCGTGCCCGCCTGGTACACCGGGCCGAGCGGCGCGAGCTGCTCCATGATCTCGCGCCGGCCGCCGAGCGCCGCGAGCGGCAGGCCGCCGCCGATCACCTTGCCGAGCGTAGTGAGATCCGGCCGTATGCCATAGCGCGCCTGCGCGCCGCCGAGCGCGACGCGAAAGCCGGTCATCACCTCATCGAAGATCAGCACCGTGCCGTATCGCGTGCATTGCTCGCGCAGCGTCTCGAGAAAGCCGGATGCGGGCAGCACCAGGTTCATGTTGCCGGCGACGGGCTCCACGATAACGCCCGCGATCTGGGCGCCGTCGCGTTCGAACGCGCGGCGCACCGCATCGGCGTCGTTGTAGGCGAGGACCAGCGTGTGCGCGGCCGTCTCGGCCGGCACGCCGGCCGAGCTCGGATGGCCGAACGTCAGCGCGCCGGAGCCCGCCTTCACCAGCAGCGCGTCGGCATGTCCGTGGTAGCAGCCTTCGAACTTGACGATCAGGTTGCGGCCGGTGAAGCCGCGCGCGAGGCGAATCGCCGTCATGGTCGCCTCGGTGCCCGAGGAAACGAGCCGTACGCGCTCGATCGAAGGCACCAGCTCGCACAGGCGCTCCGCCAGGAGCGTCTCCTCGGCGGTGGGCGCGCCGTACGAGAGCGCGCGCGTCGCGGCCGCCTCAACCGCCGCTACCACGCCGGGGTGCGTGTGCCCAAGGAGCATCGGTCCCCATGAGCCGACATAGTCGATATAGCGCCGCCCCTCGGCATCCCACAGGTGCGCACCGGCGGCGCGCTGGAAAAAGCGCGGCGTGCCGCCAACGGCGCGAAAGGCACGCACCGGCGAATTCACGCCGCCGGGGATGACGCGCTGCGCGCGCTGGTAGAGCGTTTCATTGTTCATGCGAAGAGCTTGCCATAGGCGCGCGCCCGTGCGCGGACGTCGGGTGCGTCGAACAGGTCGGAGACTACCGCGAGTAGATCCGCGCCGGCCGCAATCAGCTGCGGCGCGTTTTCGAGCGTGATGCCGCCGATCGCCGCGAGCGGCACGCCGAGCGTCCTGGCGTCGCGAAACAGCGTGAGCGGCGCGCGCACCGCCTGGGGCTTGGTCGGCGAGGCGAACACGCTGCCGAAGGCGACGTAGTCCGCGCCGGCCTGCACGGCATGGCGCGCGCGCTCGAGCTGGTGGTAGCAGGAGGCGCCAAGAAGGCGGGCGCCAAGACGCTGGCGCGCCGCCCGCAGGTCGCCGTCTTCGCGGCCAAGGTGCGCGCCGGCGGCATCGAGCTCGAGCGCGAGCTCGACATGGTCATTGATGATCACCGGCACTCCATAGTCGCGCGCGATGCGAACGATCGCAGCCGCTTGCGCGCGATCGCGCTCCTTGCTGCGGTATTGGAGCAGCGCGACGCCGCCCTCGAGCGCAAGGCGTACCTTGCGCTCGAGATCGCCCGCCTCCGGCGTGATGGCATAGAGGCCGCGCAGCTTCATCGCCGGTGGAAGCGATTCGGCAAGAGCTGCCCGCGGCCCGCTGCGAAGCCGGCCGCGAGCGCCTGCCACGTGAAGCGCTGCGCTTCGCCGACCGCCTGCGCGGGCTCCAGGCCGTGCGCGAGGTACGCGGCGATCGCCGAAGCGAGCGTGCAACCCGAGCCGTGATAGCTGTGCGGCAGGCGCGGCCAGCGGTCCTCGCGCACCACGCCGCTTTCATCGTAGAGCGTGTTCACCACCTCGGCGGCCGCTTCGTGCGTGCCCGTGATGAGCACGTATTCGCAGCCGCGATCGGCGAGCGCGCGCGCACAGGCGGCGAGATCGCGCTCGCCGGCAAGCCGGCGCGCCTCGATGCTGTTCGGCGTCAGTACGGTGGTGCGCGGCAGGATGGATTCGCGCAGCGCTTCGATCGCGTCTTCATCGGCGAGGCGATCGCCGCGTCCGCTGGCGAGCACCGGATCGACCACCAGGGGAGCCGCGGCATGCGCCGCGACGATCTCGCTCACCGCGCGCGCGTTCGCCGCCGAGCCGAGCACGCCCGCCTTGAACGCCGCCACGGTGATGTCGTCGAGCACGCGATTCGCCTGCTCGGCGATCCAGGCGGCCTCGATCGGCAGCACGCGCGCGACGCCGCTCGTGTCCTGCGCCGTGAGCGCCGTCACGACGCAGAGCGGATGGCAGCCGAGCGCGGCGAGCGTGAGCAGATCCGCCTGCAGGCCCGCGCCGGACGTCGGATCGGATGCAGCGAAGCTGAGAACCATCGGCGGCGCCGGCGGCGCGGACCTCGACATGAGTTAATATCCGACCCCTTCTATGACCGAAAATCAAGTCGCGTACAAGACGTGGATGTGCCTCATCTGCGGCTTTGTCTACGATGAAGCCGCGGGGCTGCCGGACGAAGGCCTCGCGCCGGGCACGCGCTGGGAAGACGTGCCGATGAACTGGACCTGCCCGGAATGCGGCGCGCGCAAGGAAGACTTCGAAATGGTGGAGATCTGATGCGGTAAAATGCGCCGCAAGGCGCATGTCCTCGATCAACCTGACGCATCATTTCTTGATCGCCATGCCGAACATGGCCGATCCGTACTTCGCGAGGACCCTCACTTATATCTGCGAGCACAACGATCAGGGCGCGCTCGGCCTGGTCGTGAATCGGCCGATCGACATGACGCTGTCGGCGCTGTTCGAGCGGCTCTCGCTGAAGCTTGCCGACCGCGTGCTCTCCGATGCGCCGATCTACTACGGCGGTCCGGTGCAGACCGATCGCGGCTTCGTGCTCCACGCGCCGGTCGGCAACTGGCAATCGACGCTGCCGGTGCGCCAAGTGATCGGCCTCACTACCTCGAAGGACATCCTGGAGGCCGTCGGGCGCGGCGAAGGTCCCAAGCGCATGCTGGTGACGCTCGGCTACGCGGGCTGGTCGCCCGGGCAGCTCGAGCAGGAAATTTCGCAGAACGCCTGGCTCACCGTGGAGGCGAAGGACGCCATCCTGTTCGACATCCCGGCGCAAGAGCGGCTGCCCAAGGCGATGGAGCTTCTCGGCCTCGACTATGCGAGGCTGCAGGACGAAGCGGGACATGCCTGAGCGCGCCGCGCGCACGGTCCTCGCCTTCGATTTCGGTCTCAAGCGCATTGGGGTAGCAGTAGGAGAGCCAGAGCTCGGCACGGCGCACCCGCTGGCGCCGATCGTCGCTCCCGGGTTCGACTCGATTTCCAGACTGATCAGCGAGTGGCGTCCCGCGCAGCTCGTGATCGGCTGGCCGGTGGCGGCCAATGGCGAGCATCCGCTGGCGAGGCGTGTCGAACGGTTCGCGCGCCAGCTCGAAGGTCGCTTCCACCTCCCGGTGACTCGCGTCGACGAGCGCTTCAGCTCGGTGGAAGCGCAGAGCCGCCTGCGCGGCGTGAAGCGCAAGCGCGTCGACTCGGTCGCTGCCCAGCTCCTGCTCGAGCAATACTTCCATGAAGCTGCCTGACGCCGAGAAGCTTTGCGCGCAGCTCGCTGCCGAGCTGCGCCCGCGCCTTACGCCGAAGAGCGCGATGATCGGGCTCTATACCGGCGGGGCCTGGCTTGCCGAGCGGCTGCACGCGCTGCTCGCGCTCAAGGAGCCGCTCGGGCTGATGGACATCGCGTTCTATCGCGACGACTACCACGCGCACGGGCTGCACCACGATCCGAAGCGCACCAAGATTCCATTCGACGTGAACGGGCGCGAGCTGCTGCTGGTCGACGACGTGCTCTATACCGGACGCACGGTGCGCGCCGCGATGAACGAGCTGTTCGACTACGGGCGGCCGGCGAGCATCGCGCTCGTCGTGCTCGCCGATCGCGGCGGGCGCGAGCTGCCGATCTGCGCCCAGTACTGCGGCGCGCGCGTCGAGGTGCCCTCGGGCATGCGCCTGCGTCTCAAGCGCGAAGCGAACGGCAAGCTGGCGCTCGCGCTGGAGCCCAGCCGTGCAGCGTAACCCGCAGCTGAACAGCAAAGGCGAGCTTCAGCATCTGCTTTCCATCGAAGGCCTGCCGCGCGAGATCCTCATTCAGATCCTGGATACCGCCGAGTCGTTCGTCGGCGTCACCGAGCGCGAGGTAAAGAAGGTGCCGCTCCTGCGCGGCAAGAGCGTCTTCAACCTGTTCTTCGAGCCTTCGACGCGCACGCGCACCACCTTCGAGATCGCGGCGAAGCGGCTATCGGCGGACGTCATCAACCTGAACGTCGCGCTCTCGTCCCAGACCAAAGGTGAATCGCTTCTCGATACGGTAGCGAACCTCTCGGCCATGCAGGCCGACATCTTCGTCGTGCGCCACGCGTCCTCCGGCGCACCGTTTCTCATCGCGCGGCACGTCAAGCCTCACGAGCACGTCGTCAATGCCGGCGATGGCCGACATTCGCATCCCACCCAGGGCTTGCTCGACCTCTACACCATCCGGCACTACAAGAAGGATTTCTCCCGCCTTACCGTGGCGATCATCGGCGACGTGCTGCATTCGCGCGTCGCGCGCTCGCTGATCCACGGGCTCACCAGCCTCGGCGCGCCGGAGGTGCGGGTCATCGCGCCGCAGACCCTGCTGCCGACGGGTGTCGAGGCGCTCGGCGTAAAGGTGTTCCACGACATGAAGGCCGGGCTGCGCGACTGCGACGTGGTGGTGATGCTCAGGCTGCAGAACGAGCGCATGAAAGGCGCGCTGCTGCCTTCCGCGCAGGAATACTTCAAGAACTACGGCCTCACCGCCGAGAAGCTCGAGCTCGCGCGGTCCGACGCCATCGTCATGCACCCCGGGCCCATGAACCGCGGCGTCGAGATCGACTCCTCGGTGGCCGACGGCCCGCATTCGGTGATCCTGCCGCAGGTCACCTTCGGCATCGCGGTGCGCATGGCCGTGATGAGCATCGTGGCGGGGTAGGCGTGCGCCTCGCGATCCGCAATGCGCGCATCATCGACCCGGCGAGCGGGCGCGATGGCGTCGGCGACCTCTATATCGCGGACGGAAGAGTCAGCGAGCAGTTTTCCGGGCCCGATCGGGTGATCGAGGCGAAGGGGCTGGTGGCGGCGCCGGGCTTCATCGATCTCTCGGCGCGGCTGCGCGAGCCCGGATACGAATACAAGGCGACGCTCGACTCGGAGCTGCAAGCGGCGCTCGCGGGCGGCGTGACGAGCCTCGCCTGCCCGCCCGATACCGATCCGCCGCTCGATGAGCCCGGCCTCGTCGACATGCTGCGCCGGCGCACCAAGGCGCTTTCCCGCGCGCGCGTCTATCCGATCGGCGCGCTCACCGTGAAGCTCGAGGGTGAGCGCCTCACGGAGATGGCGCAGCTCGCGGAGGCGGGCTGCATCGCGTTCTCGCAGGCGAACGCGCCGCTTCCCAATACTCAGGTGCTGTGGCGCGCGCTGCAATACGCCGCCACCTTCGGCTTTCCAGTCTGGCTGCGCCCGGAGGATGCGTGGCTCGCGAAGGACGGCGTCGCGCACGAGGGTGAACTGGCCACGCGCCTCGGCCTGCCGGGAATTCCGTCCTTTGCGGAGACCATCGCGCTCGCGACCATCCTCGAGCTGGTGCGCGCCACCCGCGCGCGCGTGCACTTTTGCAGGCTCTCCACCGCCGGCGCGGTGGACATGATGCGCGCCGCCAAGCGCGAGGGCCTGCCCGTGAGCTGCGACGTCGCCATCCATCACCTGCATCTCAGCGACATGGACCTCGGCTACTTCGACTCGAACTGCCGCCTCGAGCCGCCGCTGCGTAGCGCGCGCGATCGCGATGCGCTGGCGCGAGGACTGGAAGAGCAAGCGATCGACTGCGTGTGCTCCGATCACACGCCGGTCGACGACGATGGCAAGCACTTGCCGTTCGCGGAAGCAGAGCCAGGCGCGACAGGACTCGAGCTGCTCCTGCCGCTCACGCTCAAGTGGGGCGAAGCGCGCAAGCTGCCGCTCGCCAAATCGCTCGCGCGCATCACCTGCAACGCCGCGCAGGTCCTCGGCGTGGGCTCCGGGCGCCTTGCGGTGGGCGCACCGGCGGACGTCGCGATCTTCGATCCGCAGGCGACGCTGCGCGTCGTCCCCGAGATGCTGAAAAGCCAGGGCAAGCACACGCCCTTTGCCGGCCACGAGCTCGCCGGGCGCGTGCGCTACACGCTGGTCGCCGGCAACCTCGTGTACGAGGCATGAGGCGGCTCGCCGCGCTCCTCGCGATCGCGCTCGCCGCCTGCAGCTCGTCGCCGAAGAAGGGCGGCTACTACAAGGATGACGGTCCGGGCGCCCATGCGCCGTCCAATCTCGCTTCGATTCCCGATGCCAAGCCGCGCAGCGAGCCGCTGCATCGCTTCGCGAACCGGCCCTACGAAGTTTTCGGGAAGAAGTATGTGCCGCTTGCATCCGTGCAGCCGTTTCACCAGCGCGGCGTGGCGAGCTGGTACGGCAAGCGGTTCCACGGACAAAAGACCGCCAGCGGCGAGACCTACGACATGTACGCGATGAGCGCGGCGCATCCCGTCCTGCCGATACCGAGCTACGCGCGCATCACCAGCATGCGCACTGGCAAGCAGGTCGTCGTACGCATCAACGATCGCGGCCCGTTCCATTCGAGTCGCGCAATCGATCTTTCCTACGCCGCCGCTCAGCGGCTCGGGCTCATCGGCTCGGGCAGCGGAGAAGTCGAGATCGAAGCGATCGTGCCGGGCGCGCGCTAGCGCTTATAATCCGCGCTTTTTCGGATTGGCGATGGTGATGGTGCGCCGCATTTTCTTTCTCGCTCTTTTCATCGGCGCCTCGGCCCATGCCGCCGCGCCACCGCCGCCGCCCGTCATGGGCAAGGCGTGGATCGTCGGCGACCTGACGAGCGGCCAGGTTCTCATCGCGCAGAACGCCGACGAGCGCTTCGAGCCGGCCTCGCTCACCAAGCTGATGACCGCGTACCTCGTGTTCGCCGCGCTGCGCGACAAGAAGCTCACGCTCGAGCAGCAAGCGCCCGTGTCGGTGCGCGCCTGGCGCGCGCCCGGCTCCCGCATGTTCATCGAGCCGCGCCGGCCCGTCACGGTCGAGGAGCTGATCAAGGGCATGGAAATACAATCGGGCAACGATGCGTGCATCGCGCTGGCCGAGTCAGTCGCCGGCTCCGAGGAGGTGTTCGTGCAGATGATGAACCGCGAGGCGCAGCGCCTCGGAATGGCGAACACGCACTTCATGAATGCCACCGGGCTGCCCGACGCGCAGCACTACAGCACGGCGCGCGACCTGTACACGCTTGCGGCGGCGCTGATCCGCGATTTTCCCGACGACTACGCGCGCTACTACGCGATCAAGGAATACCGGTACAACAACATCACGCAGCCCAACCGCAACCGTCTGCTATGGCTCGATCCGACGGTCGACGGCGTGAAGACCGGTCATACCGAAGCGGCGGGGTTCTGCCTGATCGCTTCGGCAAAGCGCGGGCCGCGGCGCCTGCTTTCCGTGCTGCTCGGCTCGACCTCGGAGGCGACGCGGGCGCAGGAGTCGCTGAAGCTGCTCAACTGGGGTTACCAGTTCTACGACGCGGTGAAGCTCTTCGGCAAAGGCGACGTGGTTCGCACGCTCGACGTGTGGAAAGGCGCCTCGCGCACGCTCAAGGCGGGCGCGACTGGCGAGGTCTACGTCACGGTGCCCAAGGGTGAAGCGGCCAAGCTGAAAGCCGATACGGTGTCGCAGCAGCCGCTGATCGCGCCGGTGGCCCAGGGAGAGCGGGTCGGCACGCTGCGCGTGTCGCTCGATGGCAAGCCTGTCGCGGAGTATCCGCTGGTCGCTCTCGAAGCAGTCGGCCCCGCGGGCCTCATCGGGCGTGCCTGGGATACACTCAGACTGTGGATCAAGTAGCGAGCGTTTTCCTGAACGGGGTCTTCATGCCCCTGTCGGAGGCAAAGGTCCCGGTCCTCGACCGCGGCTTCATTTTCGGGGACGGCGTCTACGAGGTCGTGCCGGTGT
>DASQIG010000073.1:0-1589 GCA_035631735.1 Burkholderiales bacterium
CCGGCGTTCTACGAGTCGTTTCTCTACCTTGTCTTCTACTGGATCGTGCTCGCTACGTCCTGGAACATCCTCTCCGGCTATTCGGGCTACTTCTCGTTCGGCCACGGCGCGTTCTTCGGCACCGGCATGTACGCGACCGCCACGCTCACTACCAAGGCCGGCATGCCGTTCCTCTGGACGCTGCCGGTCTGCGGCGCCGCGGCGGCGCTCTTCGGTGTCGCCATCGGCGCAGTGGTGTTCCGCGCCGGGCGCCTGCGCGGCGAGCTGTTCGCGCTCCTCACGCTCGCCGTGAGCTATGTCCTCGCCACCGTCATCCTCAACACGCCGATCGACGGCGGTCCGGGCGTGTCGCTCGCGGCAGTCGCGATACCGCGCCTTGCGCCGACGGCGCCGTCCACTTTCTATCTGCTCGCGCTCGCAGCAGCAGTTATTACATTGGCAACGGCATATGCCGTGCAGCGCGCGGCGTTGGGCGCCGGGCTCTTCGCGATCCACGACGACGAAGACGTCGCCGAGGTGCTCGGCGTGCCGACGTATCGCTACAAGCTCGCTGCGCTCGCCATCTCCTGCGCGCTCGCCGGCGTCGCCGGCGGCATCCACGCGCTCTTCGTCAGCTACGTGACCGTCGGCGAGACGTTCTCCATCGTCGTGCCGTTGAGCGTCGTCCTCATGAGCGTGCTCGGCGGCACGCGCCACTGGCTCGGGCCCGCCATCGGCGCCACGCTCATTACCGCGCTGCTCTACGCTTTCACCGCGAGCGATTACGCCGTCGCCGGCCGCGCGGCGGTCGGCCTGATCCTGATCGTCGTGATCCTCTTCATGCCGCAGGGCGTGCTCGGCCAGCTCCTGCGCTGGACGCAACGGCGGGCGCCGCTCCCAACTGCCGTCGCACGCAGCATGGCCGTGGCGCCTGTGCGCAGACAGAACGAGGTGCTGCTCAGCGCCACGAGCGTCAGCAAGGCGTTCGCCGGCGTGCAGGCGCTCGCGGGCGTGGATCTCGTAGTGCGCCGCGGCGAGATCCTGGGCCTCGTCGGGCCGAACGGCTCGGGCAAGTCGACGCTGATCAACGTCGTGAGCGGCCATTACCGCGCCGATTCCGGCCGCGTCGTGTTCGGCGGTGGCGAAATCGAGCGGCTGACGGCGCATCGCATCGCGCGCCTCGGCATCGCGCGCACCTACCAGATCCCCCGGCCGTTCGCGCATCTCAGCGTGCTCGAGAACGTAACGCTGCCCGGGATGTTCGGCCATGCTGCGCTTACGCGCCCCGCGGCCGAGCGCGAGGCGCACCGCTGGCTCGAATACACCGGCCTCGCGGCCAAGGCGCTCGCGCTGCCGGGCGAGCTCAACCTGCACCAGCGCAAGTTCCTGGAGCTTGCGCGGGCGCTCGCGGCGCGGCCGCAGCTCCTCTTGCTGGACGAGGTGCTGTCGGGCCTGACGCCCACGGAGATCGACGGCGCCATCGCGCTGGTAAAGGACATCCGCGCGCAGGGCGCGAGCATCGTGTTCGTCGAGCACGTGATGCGCGCTGTCATGCAGCTCGCCGACCGCATCGTCGTGCTGAGCTATGGGCGGCTGATCGCCGAGGGCAG
>DASQIG010000074.1:0-5932 GCA_035631735.1 Burkholderiales bacterium
CGCTGCATCCCGAGACGCCGTCGCAGGGCAAAAGCCTGGAAGAGCTGTTCGCCGGCCGCGGCTACGACATCGCGCAGATGCAGGCGCAGATGCGCGCGCGCATGCAGGCCGAGGGCCTGCCGTACGGCGATCGCAAGATGACCTACAACAGCCGCCTTGCGCAGGAGCTCGGCAAGTGGGCTGACACGCAACCAGGCGGCGAAGCGATCCACGACGCGCTCTTTCGCGCCTACTTCGTCGACGGGCGCAACATCGGCGACCCGGAGGTGCTGGTGCAGATTGCCGAGAGCGTCGGCCTGCCGGGCGACAAAGCGCGCGAGGTGCTCAGCAAGCGCAGCTTCAAGGCGGCGGTAGATGCCGACTGGCAGAAGTCGCGCGAGTACGGCGTGACTGGCGTACCGACGTATGTCGCGGGTGGGCGCGGGGTCGTCGGCGCACAGCCCTACGAGGTGCTCGAGCAGCTGGTGAAAGAAGCTGCGGCTTAACCGAATTCGGGGACGGAGCCCGAATCAATTCGGGCTGCGTCCCGATCTAGTTCGGGCTACGTCCCCGAATTAGGGCTGGTGCCGCATGGTGCACAATCGGCGCACGTACGTCGACCTCTACTGCGAGCGGCTCGCGCCCGGCCTTCTCGGCGAGCCGCTCAACACGCTGAGCAACGCCGCGTTCTTCATCGCGGCGTGGCTCGTTGCACGCGACGCGCGCCGCCTCGGCGCCATGCGCGCCGACATCGCCGTGCTGGCGGCGCTGACGGTCGTCGTCGGGATCGGCAGCACGGCGTTTCATATGCTTGCGACGACCTGGGCCAACTGGCTCGACCTGGTGCCGATCCTCGTGTTCCAGCTCGCGTTCCTCTGGATCTACGCGCGGCGCGAGCTGCGCTGGACCCCGATAGCCAGCGCGCTGCTGGTCAGTGCCTTCCTCGCCGTCGCGCTGTACGCGCGCGGGTTTCCGGAGCCCTTCAACGGCTCGATCACCTATGCGCCGGCGCTGGTCGCGATCTGCGCGCTCGGCCTGCACCATCGCGCAACGCATCCGCGCGAGCGGCCGCTGCTGCTCGCCGCGGCCGGCGTGTTCACGGTGTCGCTCTTTCTTCGCACGATCGACGCCGCCGCGTGCGAGCGATTTCCGCTCGGCACGCATTTCTGCTGGCACCTGCTGAACGGCGTGGTGCTGTACCTCGCGGTGCGCAGTCTGCTACGTACCGCCGAGTGACTCGATGAGCTCGGCCGGCGTGAAGAGCTGGCCGTCCTTGATCACGCGGTGGATACGGCTCAGGTTCTGCACGTCGGCGAGCGGATTCGCGTCCAGGATGACGAGATCGGCGAGCTTGCCGGGCGCGAGCGTGCCGAGGTCGCGCTCCGTGCCCATGGCTTTTGCGCCATTCACCGTGGCGGCGCGCAGCACCTGGAGCGGCGTGAGGCCCGCCTGGACCATGAGCCCGAGCTCGCGAAACACCGAGGGCCCGTGCAGCGTGCCGATGTTGCCGGCGTCGGTGCCCATCGCCACGGGGATGCCCGCCTCCCAGACGGTGCGCAGGTTCTTTAGCTCAATCGGCGAGGGGTCGATCTCCCCCGGGTCCGCCATCGCCTTGGCGACGCGCTCGGGCAGCTTCTGCGGCGGGATACGCGCGAGATCGCCCATCGCCGCGAGGATCTGAGGATCGGCGAGCCGGCGCTCGGCGCCCGTCGGGCGCCAGGTATTCGACAGCGCGTACCTGTAGCCCATCACCACGAAGAGCGTCGGGCAGTAGAGCGCGCGGTTGCGCTTGGCGAGCGCCAGGAACTCCTGGTCCACCGGCTCGTCCTCGATCGAGTGCACCAGGTAATCTGCGCCGGCGCGCAGCGCCGCCTTCGCCACCACGAGCTCGGTGGCATGCACGGCGAGGCGCACGCCGGCCGCATGCGCGGCCTCGCCCGTGGCCTTGACGATCGCCTCCTGCGCCGCGAGATCGTCGCCCGGCCGGTAGATGAACCACACCTTGATGAAGTCCGGCTTGAAGGCGAGCTCGCGCTGCACCAGCGCGCGCGCCTCCTCCGGCGTCGTCACCTTGATGATCGGCGGATCGCCCAGATCGAGCTTCGGCCGGTCGATCATCGAGATGAGCGGCCCCGCCACCGCGACGTGCGGCGCGGCGCCGCGCTTGCGCGCCTCGTCGCGCATCTCGAAATTCCAGAACGGGCCGCCGATGTCGACGACGCTCGTCACACCGCTCGCCAGCCACACCTTGAAGGTCGCCGGCAGGCGCGCCTTGTTGCGCGCCACCTCCTGCGCGTAGGGCACCACCGCGTTGAAGTCGGCGACGTCCGGCCGCGTGTACAGGTTGCCCGACTGGAAGAAATGCACGTGTGCGTCGACGAGTCCCGGGACGACCCATTTGCGCTTGCCGTCGATGCGCAGCGCGCCGGCCGGCACGCGCGTCCTGGCGCGCGGGCCGATGGCGACGATGCGATTGCCGGTGATCAGGACCGTGCGGTCGCGCTCGACGGCGGCCGGCAGGTCGCGCTCGGGATGAATCACCGTCGCGCCGACGATGGCGATCGAGTCTTCCGCCGCGCCCGACGCGGCGGGCGCGAGCAGCGCTATGGTCAATAAGACAGCGCGAATGAACATTCTTGTCATTCCCCTTTGCCCTTGAGTAATGCGGTGTAGGCATTGTCGCATCGCGCGTCGAGCTGCGCCTCGGCGAACACCAGCTTCGCTCCGCGCAGCGGCGACGGCAGCTCCTGGCGCGGCGAGACGTAATGCAGCTTCGCCATGAGCGGCTGCGCGTCCGTAAGCAGGTATTCATAGAACAGCCGCGCCGCCTGCGGGTGCGGCGGCCGGCGCGAGATGCCGACGCCGTTGACGCGCGCGACGAGCGGCTCGAGCGCGAACCAGTCGACCGGCGCACCCTGCGCTTTTGCTTCCTCGATCATGTGACCGTAGACGGCCAGCGCGAGCGGCACCTCGCCCGACACCACCATGTTGGCGAGCACCGAGTTGCCGTGGCGCACCGAGAGGCCGTTCGCCGCCGCGATGCGCCGGAAGAGCTCCGCGCCCTGCCGCTCGCCCAGCACCCCGAGCACCGTGCAATACCACTCGCTGGCATTCGCCTCCACGCCCAGGCGGCCTCTCCAGCGCGCATCCGCGAGCTCGTCCCAGCGCCGCGGCAGCTCGTCGGCGCGGATCGCCGTGGTGTTATAGGCCTGCACGAAGACATTGATGAACTGCGGCGCCCAGCCGCGGTGCGCGGGCACGGTGCCTTCCATGAGGCCGCGATGCGCGCTGGAGCTCACTTCCTGCAGCAGCCCCTCGCGGTAGAGCGCTTCCAGCTCGGGCGCCGAGATGCTCACCGCGTCGAACTCCCAGCGGCCCGCGTTCTTCTCCGCCAGCAGCCGCTGCAGCACCTTGACCGACGAAGCGCGCCACACGTCGACCCGCAGGCCGTGCCGCTTCTCGAAGTCCGCGGCGAGCGCCTGGATCGTCGGCGCGGCATTTGATGTGTACAGCGTGAGCTGTGCGAGAGCGGCCGGCGCCGCCGCCAGCAGGAGCGCGAGGCCGAGCCGCCCGATCAAGCCGCCGCTTGCGCCGCCGCCGCGATGCCGGCCGGCAACGCAGCCTTGTCCAGGCCGTAGAGCCGGCAGGCGTTGCCGGCGAGCACCTTCGCCTGGGTGTCGGGCGCCAGGGTGCCGAGATCGCGCCGGATCACCTTGAGCGAATTCGGCCAGGTCGAGTTCCAGTGCGGGTAGTCGTTCGACCACATCAGGTTGTCCGCCCCCCACCAGGCAAGGTTATGGCCGGCGACCGCGTCGTTGAAGAAGCACGAGAAGACCTGCTCGCGCATGTAGGCGCCCGGCTCCTTGGTCATCGGCAGCGGCTTCGCTTCGCGAAAGCGCCGATAGTAGTAATCCCACTGCTGGATGGTGAACGGCAGCCAGCCCGCTTCGTTTTCCACCGTGACGAGCTTGAGCCGCGGGAAGCGCTCCAGCACCCCGTAGAAGATGAAGTCGAAAAGCGCGTTGATCGCGTCCATCAGCTTCAGGTTCACGCTGCCGCGATAGTGCTCGATGCCCTTCCGCTCCCGGCTGTGGTAGCTGTGGCCGGTGAGGATGTGCATGCTGACCGGCATCGCGAGATCCTGCGCCGCCGCCCAGAGCCTGTCGTAGTGGGCCGCGTAAAACGGCAGATCAGGGTGCGGCGCCTGCCAGATGAGCGCGCCTTTCAGTCCCTGCTTGCGGCAACGCCCGAGCTCCGCCACCGCGTGGTCGATGTCGTAAACCGAGATCGCCGCGACGCCGATGAGCCGGTGCGGGGCGAGGCTGCAGTATTCGAGCAGCCAGTCGTTGTAGACGCGAAAGCACGCTTCCTGCAGCCGTGCGTCGTGCAGCGCGAAGAGACCGAGCATCAGCGTCGGATAGAGCACTTCGGCGGCGAGGCCGTCGACCTCCATCTCCTTGATGCGCGCATGCGGGTCGTGGCCGCCGGGGCGCTGCTGGAAGCCCTCGCCCAGCTTGTGCGGCGGGAAGAGCGGCGCCGCATCGCGGAACTCGCGCGGCACGCGCGTCTTCCACAGGTCGACCGGCTCCATCACATGGGAGTCGGCCGAGACGATGACGTCGATCACTCGAAGTACTCGCCGTCGCGATACACGACCGGCTCGCGCTTGTTCTCTTTTGAGTCGCCGGGCATCGCCTCACCGCGGATATCCAGCCGCGCACGCGGGTCCTGGCCGCCGACGCGGCAGCCGACGCGCAGCAGCACGAGCGGCTCCTCGCTGATCGCCTCGAACCAGTAGTACGCGCCCGCCGGCAGCATGATCCCTTCGTGCTTGCCGACGTCGGTGTAGCCGCCATCCGTGTCGTAGTAGCGCGCCTTCCCCTGCAGCACGACGAAGGTGTGGTCCTCGTGCGGATGCATGTGGAGGCCGTTCTCGCCGCCCGAGGCGTACACCTTGAGCGTCGCCCACATGTGGTCGGTGCGCGCGAGCAGCGTGTTGGTGCGTCCCTGCTCGAGGAGCTGCGCGCGCATCCTGAAAAACGACGGCTGCTTCAGCGGGGGCTTGGTCGCGGGCGTGGCCATGGGCTTCCTCCTTCGGTTAGTGTAATGCCGCCGCCATGAAATGGTTCGCGCTCGCCATCTGGCTCGCCGCCGCGCCCGCAGCAATCGCCCAGGACCTGCTGCGCTACGAAGGCGGCGACCGGGTGCAGAAGGCGCTGCCGCTGGCGCGAAAGGAGGGCTCGCTCACGCTGTACACGAGCTTCGCGGAGCGCGACCTGCCGCCGCTGCTCGCCGCTTACGAGAAGCGCTACGGCATCCAAGTCAGGGTGTGGCGCTCGGCTTCGGAGAACGTCCTGCAGCGCACGGTGGCCGAGGCCGGCGCCGGTCGGCATGAGGTCGACGCAGTCCACACCTCGGCGATCGAGATGGAGGCGCTCTATCGCGAGGGCATCCTGCAGCCGGTCGCGCCGCCGTACGGCGCACGGCTACTGGAAGGCGCGCTGCGGCCGCATCGCGGCTGGATCGCGACGTATCTCTCGTTCTGGGTGCAGGCCTACAACACCAACCTGGTACGCACAGACGAGCTGCCGCGCCGCTTCGAGGACCTGCTGGACCCGCGCTGGAAAGGCAAGCTCGGCATCGAAGCGCGCGTGCCCGATTGGTACGCGGCGGTCGTAGCCGACATGGGCGAGGCGAAAGGCATCCGGTTCTTCCGCGAGCTCGTCGCGAAGAACGGCATTTCGGTACGCGGCGGTCACACGCTGCTCAATAATCTCGTCGTCGCCGGCGACGTGCCGCTCGCGCTCACCATGTACCAGTACATCGTCGAGGGCGCGAAGCGCAAGGGCGCCCCGGTCGACTGGATCGTGCTCGAGCCGGTGATCGGGCGCATGAGCGGCGTCGGCATCGCGCGGCATGCGGCGCACCCGAATGCGGCGCTGCTCTTCTACGA
>DASQIG010000075.1:0-5405 GCA_035631735.1 Burkholderiales bacterium
TCTCATGGACCAGGATAGCGTCACGGCCGTCCGCCTAGAGAAGATCATGGACGAATACGTCGGCGGCATCAGCACCATGTACATGACCAACGGCATGCTGCTAAGCCGCGGCCTCGAGCTGCTCGCAATGCTGAAGGAAGACATGGGCAGCATGGGCGCCGAGGATCTTCACCAGCTGCAGCGCGTCTGGGAGCTGCACCATCGGCTGCTCGCCTCCGAGGCGGTGACGCGCCACACGCTATTCCGCGAGGAAACGCGCTGGCCGGGCTACTACTATCGCGGCGATCATCCCAGGCTGGATGATCAGAACTGGCATTGCTTCACCCTGTCGCGTTACGACCGCGAGAGCGGCGAGTGGACCATGGAGAAGGCGCCCGTCCACCACATCATTGACTGAAGCCGGCGGTCCTGGCGTCACGTCGGCCGCAGGGCCCCCTCGCAGTGCTAGATGCGGGGCGCTTCTCTTTATGCTGGAATAGTCTTTCCTTATTACGGGTCAGGTTTATGGCCGACCGGCGCCTGCAGGTGTTCCACGCGGTGGCTAGGCACCTTTCCTTCACCAAGGCCGCCGAGACGCTCTTCATGACCCAGCCGGCGGTCACCTTCCAGGTGAAGCAGCTCGAGGAGCATCTGAACACCCGGCTGTTCGACCGGGCGCAGGGACGAATCTCGCTCACGCCCGCCGGGCAGGTGGCATTCGAGTACGCCGGGCGCATCCTCGCGCTCTCCGCCGAGCTCGACACGCGGCTGAAGGAGATGAGCGGGCAGGCGGCGGGGCCGCTGCTGATCGGCGCGAGCATGACGATCGGCGAGTACGTCCTGCCGCAGCTCATCGGCAAGTTCAAGGCACGCTATCCGGCGGTCGTGCCGACGCTGTTCGTCGGCAATTCCGAGGCGGTGCAGGAGCGAGTCGCCGAGCGCACGCTCGATCTGGGCTTCATCGAGGGCGACTCGCACCTCGCATCGCTCTCGAGCGAAGTGTGCTGCGACGATGAGCTGCAGGTGGTTTGCGCGCCCGCTCATCCGCTCGCGCAGGAAGGCTTTGCGCTGCCGGCGATGCTGCCGCGCTATCCGTACATCGGCCGCGAGGCGGGCTCGGGCACGCGCGCGGTGATCGATCGCTATCTGCTGGGCGCGGGCGTGCCGCCGGAGTCGCTGAACACCGTCGTCGAGCTCGGCAGCCCCGAAGCGATCAAGGGGCTGGTCGCCACCGGGCTCGGCTTCGCCATCATGTCGCGCGTCATCGTCGTGAAGGAGCTCGCGCTCGGCGAGCTGGCGCAGGTGGCGCTGCGGCCGGCGCTGATCCGCAACTTCTCGGTGGTCTATCCGAAGGAGCGCTTCCACTCGAAGATGGTCGCGAGCTTCCTCGAGTTCGCCAAGGCGCGCCTCGGCGCCGAGCAGCCGCTCGCCGCTTAGGCGGCCAATCGTCGTTACCGCGCCTTATCGTCGTTCCCGCGCAAGCGGGAACCCAGGTTTTTAAAAAAAGAAGCTGGACCCCCGCTTTCGCGGGGGAGACAACTTTCGTCGTTCCCGCGCAAGCCGTCGTTCCCGCGCAAGCCGTCGTTCCCGCGCAAGCGGGAACCGCCCTAGCGGAACAGGCCGGACGCGGCGCCGAGAAGCACCAGCACCTGCAGCAGCGCGCAGAGCGCCTGCAGGCGTTTTCCCTCCCGCAAGAAAAGCGGCACCATGCGCGCGTAGCAGGCGATGGTGACCGCCACGAAGAGGGCGATGCCGAGCAGGTTCAGGTAATCGCCTTTGCCGAGGAAGCGCAGCCACGCCCACCCGGTTGGCGCGCCGGTTGCGGCGACATAGCGATCGACCGGCAAGCGCCACACGTCGGTGAGCTGCGCGAGCGGCACCAGCGGCTCGAGCAGGCCGAGCGCGTAGATGGCGAAGCTCGCCAGCACG
Organism: Burkholderiales bacterium; assembly: GCA_035631735.1. GTDB lineage: Bacteria > Pseudomonadota > Gammaproteobacteria > Burkholderiales > SG8-39 > SCGC-AG-212-J23. The sequence goes on from DASQIG010000075.1 coordinate 1,909, forward strand.
ACGCAGAAGGCGAGCCGCGTGCCGACCTCGATCCAGCGCGCGCAGATGCGGTCTTCGATCGGCGTCATCGCCTAGACCCCGAAGCCTTTCAGCAGCGCGCGCGCGCCGGCGAGCACCAGCAGCGTGAGAACGACGCGCCTCACCACCGCGGGCCGCGCCGCGCGCAGCAGGCGCACGCCGAGCTTCGCGCCGAGCATCGCGCCGATGATGGACGGCACGACGAGCATCGGCAGGACAGCGCCGCGCTCGAGATAGATCCAGGAGGCCGAGCTCGCGCCGCCGATGAGGAGAAACCCCGAGGTGCCGACGGCGAGCTTGAGCGGCGCGCCCATCAGGAGATTGAGCGCCGGCACGTTCGCCCAGCCGGCGCCGAGGCCGAACATGCCGGCGATGACGCCGATGCCGGCGAACGCCGCGAAGCCCGCGGGCGTGCGGTGCACCTTCCACTCGACATCGCGGCCGAGCGCCGCATCGTGGTACATGCCATGCATGCCGAGCGCCACGCTGAGCGGATCGCTGCGCGCCACCTCGGGGTGCTCGGCGCCGCGGCTGCGCCACATGAGAGCGGCGATGCCGAGGACGATGAGACCGAGCGCGATCTGCAACTTGTCCGTGGGCAGCGCAAGGCCGAGCAGCGCGCCGGCGATCGAGGTGAGCGAGCTCACCAGCGTGAGCGGCAGGGCGAGGCGCACGCTCGCGAGGCCGCTGCGCAGCAGCGCGGGCGCCGCCGAGAGCGAGGCGCTGAGCGCGAGCAGCAGTCCGGCGGCGCGCACGAAGTCGAGATGGAACGGAAAGAACGCGCCCACGATCGGCACGAACAGCACGCCGCCGCCGACGCCGGCGAGCACCCCCACCACGCCCATGGCGAACGTGAGCGCAAGCAGCGCAACCGGCCAGACCCACCAGTCCATCGTTAGCGCGCGGAGTGGCCGGTGAGCTTGACTTCGACCTTCTGCGACTCTTCCAGGCTGGCGTAATAAGCGCGCAGGATCTCGAGCACCTCCGGGCGGCTGAATTCTGCCGGAACCGGGCTGCCTTCGGAGAGCCATTTGCGCAGCTTGGTGCCCGAGACCAGCAGGCGATCTGAATCCGCGTGCGGGCAGGTGCGCCCGGAGGCCATGCCGCCGCAGGCGTAGCACCAGAACGTCCAGTCGATCTTGAGCGGCCGGATCTCGAGCGCATCCCGCGGGATCTCATCGAAGATGCGATGCGCATCGAACGGCCCGTAGTAGCTGCCGACGCCGGCGTGGTCGCGCCCGACGATCAGGTAGCTGCAGCCGTAGTTCTGGCGAAACAGCGCGTGCAGCAGCGCTTCGCGCGGCCCGGCGTAGCGCATGTCGAGAGGATAGCCCGCCTGCAGCACGGTGCCGGGGCGGAAATATTTTTCCACCAGCACGGCGATCGCGCGTGTGCGCACCTCCCCGGGAATGTCTCCCGGCTTCAGGTGGCCGAGCAGCGAATGCACCAGCACGCCGTCGCAGATCTCGATCGCCACCTTCGCCAGGTACTCGTGCGAGCGGTGCATCGGGTTGCGCGTCTGGAAGGCGGCGACCTTCGACCAGCCGAGCCGCTCGAATTGGGCGCGCGTCTCGGCGGGCGTCATGAAAAGCGCGCCGTACTTTGCCTTGAAGCCGCCGTCGGCGAGCAGCTGCACCGGGCCGGCGAGATTCACCTCCGCCTGCTGCATCACCATGCGCACGCCGGGATGCTCGGGATCCGTGGTGCGGAACACCGACTGGCACTCGTGCGCCTTGTCGATGCGGTATCTCTGCGTCACTTTCATGATCGCGAGCGCGGCTGCGTCATCCGGATCGATGAGCGCGATGTCGTCGCCGGGCTCGACCAGCGCCGCGAAATCGGCGCCTGCCGACAGCGTGATCGGGATCGGCCAGAACAGACCCGTCGCCGTGCGCATCTCGTCGCACACGCGCTGCCAGTCGGCCTGCGTCATGAAGCCCTCGAGCGGCGTGAAGCCGCCGATGCCGAGCATCACGAGATCGCCCTTTTCGCGCGAGCTGACGCGCAGCTTGGGCAGCGAGTCGGCGCGCCGGCGCGCCTCGCGCGCGCGCTCCTCGTCGAGCAGCAGCGGGCGCAGCTCGCGGTTGCCGTGCGGTGCGGGGAGGCCGGCCATGGCGAGCGCTACGCTACCCTATTCGGCAATCGGCGGCTGCTCCGCGCCCGGCAGCGGAAAGGCGCTGAAGGTGTCCGGCGGCCGCACCGCGGGCGCGGTTGCCAGATGCCGCGGCGTGAGCTCGGCGTACGAGGTCACGCCGAGCAGCCCGAGGCAGGTGCGGATCTCGTCCTCGAGGATCTCGAGCGCGCGCACCAGGCCCGCCACGCCCGCAGCCGCCAGTCCCAACCCGCAGAGGCGTCCAATGCCGACCGCCTTTGCGCCGAGCGCAATCGCCTTCACCACATCGGTGCCGCGCATGAAGCCGCCGTCGACCCACACCTCGGCGCGACCGGCCACCGCCTGCACAATCTCCGGTAGCACCGCAGCGCTGCCCAGGCCATGGTCGAGCTGCCGGCCGCCATGGTTGGAGACGTAGACCACCTCGACGCCGTGCTCGACGGCGAGCAGCGCATCCTCGGTCGTGGCGATGCCCTTGATGATGAGCGGCAGGTCGTGCTTGTCTTTGAAGCGCTTCACCTGGTCCCACGAGAGCGCCGACTGGAAGCGCGCTCCTTCCGCGGCGCGCGCCCGCCAGGGCTTGACGAAGCGCCCGATGAGATCGCGCTCGCGCCGGCTGTACATCGCCACGTCCACCGTGAGGCAGAACGCGCAATAGCCATGCGCTTTGGCCCGGCGCACGAAGTCGTCGACCCAGGCATCGTCGCCGCGCACGTAGAGCTGGAAGACGCGCGTCGTCTGCGCCGCTGCGGCCGTCTCCTCGAGTCCGGGCTGGCAGACCGACGAGAGCATCTGCGGCACGCCGAACTGCGCCGCCGCGCGCGCCGCGGCCGCCGCGCCGCCCTCGACGATCGATTCGAGTCCGCCGATCGGCGCCAGCATGACCGGAAGGCGAACGCTCCGGCCCCGGAACGTGGCGGTACTATCGATGGCGCTCACGTCGCGCAGCACGCGCGGCCGGAACGCGAGCTGGTCGAGCGCCTGGCGGTTGCGCAGCACCGTGGTCTCGGTTTCGGCGCCGCCCATCAGATAGGCCCACGGCCCGGGCGGCAGGTTGCGCCGCGCGGCGTGGTAGATCTCCTGGAGCGTGAGGAACTCGGCTGCGGCCGGAGCATTCATGTTGCGATGCTACAATCGATCGGTGTCAAGCCTTCGCATATCGAGCGCAGCGGCAAGGCGAATCGAGCGCATTGCTCGCAAAGGCAGGCGGCAGCCGCAACAAGTCCTCGAGAGCGCTCTCGACACCGGCTTGGATTATCACGAATGGTTTCACTCGCAAGTGAAAGAGGGACTAACCGAGCTGGCTGCCGGCAAAGCGTTGTCGCACACCCGCATGCTGAAGGAACTCGCGCGCCGAAAGGCAGCG
>DASQIG010000076.1:0-3988 GCA_035631735.1 Burkholderiales bacterium
CAACGCCGCCGGCGGCGTCCTCGGCCGCAAGATCGAGTACACGCCGAGCGACACGCAGTCGCAGCCGCAGACCGCCAAGGCGCTCGCGGTAAGGGCGGTCGACGACGGCGCATACGTCGTGATGGGCCCGGTGTTCTCCGGCTCGATCCTCGTCAGCATGGCCGAGACGAAGCGTGCCGAGATCCCGAACTTCACCGGCGGCGAAGCGGCCGCGATCACGCAGCAGGGCAATCCCTATATCTTCCGCACTTCCTTCACGCAGTCCGCCGCCATGCCGAAGGTCGCGCGCTATATCAAGAACAGCGTGAAGGCGAAGAGCGTGGCGGTGATCTGGGTCAACAATGATTTCGGCAAGGGCGGCCGCGACGTGTTCGTGAAAACGATCGAGCCGCTCGGCATCAAGATCGTCGCCGACGTCTCGACCGATCCAGGCCAGGTCGACTTCTCCGGCGCGGTGCTCAAGGCGCGGCAGGCGAATGCGGACGCGCTGTTCGTCTACTGCAACGAGGAGGAGTCCGCCCGGGCGCTGCGCGAGCTGCGCAAGCAGGGCTACGACAAGCCGATCATCGGCGAGACGGTGCTCACCAGCCAGAAGGTGATCGAGCTCGCGGGCGATGCCGCGAACGGTGCCGTCGCTCACGTCGGCCTGACCGCGGATGCGCCCAATCCCCGCATCCGCGATTTCGCCGCGAAATTCCAGAAGGAATACAACTACAAGCCCGACCACAACGGCCTCAAGGGCTACACGGCGATGTACGTGGTCAAGGCGGTCACCGAGAAGGTCGGCAGGTTCGATCCCAGGGCGTTCGCGAACGCCATGCACGGCGTGAGGCTCTCCGCCAAGGAGCAGCCGGGCATCCTGATGGACGTCAGCTTCGACAAGAACGGCGACCTCGATCGCGAGAGCTTCATGACCAAAGTCGTGAACGGCAGGCAGGAGGTCATCGCGACGCTGCCCGCGGCCTCGGCAAAGTAGCGGCGCCGCTCGCGCCCCAGTGGTGACGGACGCGCGCGACGCGCGCCTGGCGCGCATGAAGTGGCTCGCGACCGGGCTGCTCGTGCTCGCGGGCGCAATCTATGTTGCTGCGCAGGCGCTCGAGCCGCGCTATCCGTCGCTCTTCTACGTCAGCGTCACGGCCGAGGCGGCGATGGTCGGCGCGATCGCCGACTGGTTCGCGGTCACCGCGCTGTTTCACCATCCGCTCGGCCTGCGCTTCATCCCGCACACCGCGATCATTCCCCGCAACAAGCAGCGCATCGCCACCGGCCTTTCGCACTTCATCCAGGCCAATTTCCTGACCAGCGCCGCGGTCGTGCAGCGCATCCGCGAGTTCCAGCCGGCGCGCACGCTGTACGCATGGCTGCTGCGCCTCGAGAACGCGGAGGCCGTGGCGACCTATGTCACGCGGCTCAGCGGGTATCTACTCGGCGCGATGGACGACGAGCGCGTGCGCCATCACCTGCAGCAGGCGATCGTCAGCCGGCTGAAGAGCGCCGACCTCGCGGGCGGGGCGGCCGAGCTGCTGGACCTGCTCACGGAGAACAAGCGCCACCACGAATTGCTCAATGCGGCGCTTGCCGCGCTCGACGAGGTGCTGTCGCGCACCGAGACGCAGGCGTATATCGCGGGCGAGGTGGCGAAAAGCGCGCCGCTGCTCAAATGGCTCTCGGATCTCTTCCAGTTGAAGCTCGACCAGCGCGCGGCGCTCAAGATCGTCGAGGTCGCGGTGCAGAAGATCAAGGAAGTGCGCGCGAGCGAGAGCCACGCGCTGCGCGAGCGCTTCGACGCCTACGTCGCCGGTTTCATCCGGCGGCTGAAGAGCGACGACGCTTTGCGCGAGCGCGTGCACCGGCTGCGCGACGAGGCGCTCGCCAGCCCGGCGCTCGCCGCCTACGTCGGCGGCGTGTGGCAGGAGCTGCGCGCCTGGCTCGCGGCCGAGCACGACCGGCGCCCGGCGTCGCTGCACCAGCGTGTCACCGGGATGCTGGAATCGCTCGGCCGCACGCTGCGCGCCGATCGCGAGATGCAGGCGTGGCTCGACGAGCAGATCCTGGACGGCGCGGCGCTGGTGGTGGAGGAACACCGCGCCAAGATCGGCCGCTTCATCGAGGACCAGATCATGAGCTGGCAGGAGCAGAAGCTGGTCGGCGAGCTCGAGCGCCACATCGGTTCCGACCTGCAGTACATCCGCATCAACGGCACACTCGTCGGCGGGCTTGCCGGACTTCTCATCGCGCTCGTCACCCAGCTCGTGCGCTAGCCGTCGGCACTAGGTCCTGACGAAGAGCGTGAGGAGCGGCTCGGGGCCGCGCTGCGCGCTCCAGTGGCCGTGCAGCTCGGCCTCGAACGCCGCGCCCTGCGGCAGCAGATCCGCAGCATAGAAATGCTCGCCGGGACGGAAGCGGCGCACCGTGCCGTCGCGCAGGCCGATCTCCATCTCGCCGCGCAGGATGAACACCCATTGCGGCTTGGGCGTGCAGTGCCATTGGCTGCGAAAGCCGGGCGGGCTGTGTCGCAGTTGATAACCGGTGGAAGGAAAGACGCCCGAAAGAAGCGTTTGCGGATTGCCCTCGGCGAGCTCGATTGATTCTTCCCTGAATCGCGCGCGCCCATCGCGATCGGTGAACAACACGACCTTTGTGAACTTCATGCTTTTGCCCCCCTGATAAGGGGGGTGGCGCGCAGCGCCGGGGGGTTTTCGGTTTTGCAGACCATCAGCGGCGGTACTTCTCGATGGCTTTCGGGTGCAAGGCCATGCCGTGCCCCGGCTTGTGCGGGATGCGGATGAAGCCGTCCCGGCATTCGGGCAGCTCGGCAAACAGATCGGGGGGTGCCCAGTCCATGAACTCGACGAGGAAGCCGTTCGCGAGCGCGCCGACGACATGGATTGCGATCTCGTGGATGAGGTGCGGCGTGAGCGCGACGCCGTGGGCCGCGGCGAGCTTGCCGATGCGCAGCGTTTCGGAGAAGCCGTTGGCGCGGCAGACATCCGGCATCGCGTACTGCACCGCCTGGCGGTCGAAGAGCTGCTTGAACTCCCAGCGCGTGTAGTGGTTCTCGCCGCCGGCGATCGGAATGCGGATCGAGCGCGCGACCTCGGCGTAGCCGTCATAGTCGTCGGCGAGCACCGGCTCCTCGTACCAGAGGAGATCGAACTCCTCGAGCAGCCGCGCCTGGCGCTGGTTGCCGATCACGTCGCGGCCCTGGTTCACGTCCACCATCATGCGCACGCCCGGCCCAAGCGCCTTCTTCACCGCCGCGACGCGGCCCGCGTTCACTGCAGGATCCGGGTGGTGGATCTTCATCTTGTAGTACTTGCAGCCGAGCGCGGCGTATTTCTGCGCCTCGTCGACCAGATCGTCGATGCTGTATTTCGCCCAGCCGCCGCTGCCGTAGGCCGCGACGCGATCGCTCACCGCGCCCCAGAGCTTGTAGAGCGGCAGGTTCGCCGCCTTGCCCGCGATGTCCCAGAGGCCGATGTCGAGCGCAGAGAGCGCGTAGGCGGCGACGCCCTGCTTCCTGATGCCCATGTCGACGCGGAACATCTTTTCCCACAGGCGCTCGACGAACAGCGGATCTTCGCCGAGCAGCGCGGGCTTCAGGCGCGTGTCGAGATAGGCGAGCACGGCTTCCGCGCCGCCGCCGTTGAACACCAGGCTGTAGCCGAGCCCGCGCGGGCCGTCGTCGGTCGCGATCTGCGCGACCACGAGCTTGTGCTCGGGATATTGCAGTGCCATCGGTTTGGGCGTGGGAACGGCGAGCAGGCAGGTGTCGATGGAGGTGATCTTCATGGCCTATGAATGGTACTGCGCTGGACTGGTCGCGATTGCTGGTCGCAGGTTTTCCACGGCGGGGTTAGCATCCGGGCCCGGAGGCCCGATGAAAATATTGCCCGTCGCTCTTGCGCTCGCCCTCGCGGCCTGCGCGCAAGCCCCTTCTTCCACCCTCGGCGAGGCGCCGAGCTTCCGCGTCGACCCGGCGTGGCCG
>DASQIG010000077.1:0-1587 GCA_035631735.1 Burkholderiales bacterium
GCCGGTGGGCGGCGACATCCTCTTCATCGAGGCGTCCAAGGTGCCCGGCAACGGCAAGCTGATCCTCACCGGCCAGCTCGGCGACGTGATGAAGGAGTCGGCGCAGGCGGCGCTCACGCTCGCGCGCTCGTTCATCCCCGAGACGCTCGAGAAGACCGACGTGCACATCCACGTGCCGGCGGGCGCGACGCCGAAAGACGGGCCGAGCGCCGGGGTGGCGATGTTCCTCGCCATCGTGTCGCTGCTGCTCGATCTGCCGGTGCGCTCCGACGTCGCGATGACGGGCGAGATTTCGCTGCGCGGCCTGGTGCTGCCGATCGGCGGCGTGAAGGAGAAGACCCTCGCCGCGCTGCGCGCCGGCATCAAGACGGTGATGGTGCCGAAGCGCAACGAAAAAGACCTCGAGGACGTGCCCGCCGAGGCGAAGGCCAAGCTCGAGTTCGTGTTCCTCGAGCGCGTCGAGGACGCGATCAGGACCGCGATCGGCGAGCTGCCGAAGCGGTCGAAAAAAGCCGCTTGAGTTTTACTTGCGAACCGCGGGCTGCTGCACGCCGGCCGCCGGCCGCGCGAGCGGCAGCTCCGCCGGGGTGCTCGGTTTTGGCGCCGACAGGGCGCGTTCGCTACGGATCGGCAGGCGCGCGAGCATCTGCAGCAGCGCGCGGCGCTTCGCTTCACGACGACGGGAGATCAGCAACGGGATTTCCTTTCCGAGAAAGCACTTCGCGGCCAGCGCGGCGTGGATCCAGACGGGAGGCGACGCAAAGACGGGCTCCTGAGGGCGCTTCTTGCTACGTGGCCGGCCGGGCATTGCAGCGAACACAACGGCGTTCATTTTAGCGGGCGCCACCCCCGCAAGCATCTAGCGCTGCGGCAATGCTGCGGCGGGGAGAAAACCGAGCACGATCAGTTACATCTAGTGCGCTAGGGAGTGCTTACAATGCGCGCCATGAACTGCGTTTTTCCTGCCCTTGCGGCCACCGCATTGGCGGCGGCGGCTCTCGGCGTCGCCGGCTGCTCCACCAACCCGATCACCGGGCGCAGCCAGCTCGTCGGCCTGGTCTCCGAATCGGAGGCGATCCAGGGCTCGGCGGCCGCCTACCAGCAGATGATGGCCGACCTCGACAAGAAGCAGAAGCTCGAGAAATCCGGCGAGAAGGACAGCCCTCGCGCGCAGCAGGTCCAGCAGATCACCGACCGCCTGATCGCGCAGGCGATCAAGTTCAGGCCGAATTCGGCGAGCTGGCGCTGGGAAGTGCGCGTGATCAACGATCCGAAGACCGTCAACGCGTTCTGCATGGCCGGCGGCAAGATGGCGATCTACACCGGCATGTGGGAGCAGCTGAAGGCCACGGACGACGAGCTCGCGCAGGTGATGGGCCACGAGATCAGCCACGCGCTCCTCGATCACACGCGCGAGCGCATGTCGGTCGCGCGCGCCTCCGACGTCGGCGTGCAGATCCTGGCGGCGGCCACCGGCGTGGGCAACCTCGGCGGCCAGCTGATGCAGAACGCCGCGGTGGTGGCGATCGGGCTGCCGAACAGCCGCGAGAGCGAGGCCGAGGCGGACGCCGTCGGCATCCAGCTCGC
>DASQIG010000078.1:0-6300 GCA_035631735.1 Burkholderiales bacterium
TTAGTCAGCGGCGAATGCCGAGCTTGCGCAGCAGGCCTTCGCGCCGCGTGAGCCACCAGCCGTACTGCACCGGCCAGCGCTCCATCTGCGGGTCTGCGCCGAGCGCCTGCGCCGCGTGCAGCGCCCAGTTCGGGTCGTAGAGCGCCTCGCGCGCGATGGCGACGAGATCCGCCCGCCCCGCGGCGAGCGCCTCCTCCGCCTGCTCGGCCGTGAGGATCAGGCCCACTGCCATCGTCTTCACGCCGGCTTCCTTGCGCACGCGCTCGGCGAACGGCAGCTGGAATCCAGGTACTCGCGGCAACGTGAATTTCGCTGCCGCAGTTGCCGAGCCGAGGATGCCGCCGGAAGAGCAGTCGACGACGTCCACGCCGCTCGCTTTCAGCTCGCGCGCAAATGCGACCGTGTCGTCGATCGTCCAGCCGCCCTCCACATCGTCGATCGACGAGACGCGCACGAAGAGCGGCCGCTGTGCGGGCCACGCCTCGCGCACTGCGCGCACTACGTGCAGCGGAAAACGCATGCGCTCTTCGCGCGCGCCGTGATTTGAAATCGGGGAGAGGAAGCTGTGCAGGAGATAACCGTGCGCGGCGTGAATCTCCAGCACCTCAAAACCCGCCGCCACCGCGCGGCGCGCCGCGGCGCGATAGGCGTCGAGCAGCGCCGCCTCGTCGCGCTCGGCGATCGGCCGCGGCCTGAGCCAGCCCTCGCCGAGCGGTTCGCTGGTCGGCGCCACGATCTCCCAGGGCTTGTCACCCCGCGCGAGATCCGCGTCCGTCAGCGGCGCGTTGCCGTACCAGGGCCGCGCCATGCTCGCTTTGCGTCCCGCGTGCGCGAGCTGGATCGCCGGCAGCGCGCCCTGGCTCTTCACGAAAGCGGCGATGCGCGCGAGGCCCGGGATGTGCGCGTCATGCCAGATGCCCGTATCGCCGTGCGTGATGCGCCCGCGCGCCTCTACCGCGGTCGCCTCGACGAACACGATGCCGGCGCCGCCCTGCGCGAACTTGCCCAGATGCACGAAATGCCAGTCGGTGGCATGGCCCTCGCGCGCCGAGTACTGGCACATCGGTGAAACCACGATCCGGTTGCGCGACTTCATGGCGCGCAGCTCGATCGGCTCGAAAAGCAGCGGCACTATTTTTTCCAGCCGCCGTACGGAACCGTGATGATCTCGAGGAAGTGCCCGCCCGGCTCCTCGAAGTACACGCCGCGCCCGCCGTCGTGGCGATTGATGCTGCCCTGCTCGTGCTTTCGCGGATCGGCCCAGTAGTCGAGCCCGCGCTGCTTGATGCGGCCGAAGATCGCGTCGAACTCTTGTTCGCTCACCAGAAACGCATAGTGCTGCTTCTCCACCTCGTAGTCGGCGTCGCAGAAGTCGAGCGTCACGTCGTTGTCGAGCTGCACCGTGAGAAAGTACGAGCCGAACGGCTTCGCCTTCGGCAGGCCGAAGAGCTCGGTGAAGAAATCCGCCGACGCGCGCTTGTCGCGCACGTTGACGATCGTATGGTTCAGCTTCACCGTCACAGGAGGAAAACGCCTTTGCCGCTCGCCTGCTGGTCGAAGATGCGATAGGCCTCGTCCGCCTGCTCGAGCCGCCAGCGGTGCGAGAAGATGCGCTCGAGCGGAATTTTCTGCCGGGCGATGAACTCGGCGCATTCCTGCATGCCCGTCGCGCTGAAGGTCCATGAGCCGATCAGCGTTACCTGCCGGCGCAGGAGATCGGGGCTCACTTCCAGCGTCACGTCGCCGCCTTCGCCAACGTAGCACGCGGTGCCCCAGGTCCTCACGCAGCGCACCGCCGCGCGCCGCGCCGCCGCGGCGCCGGTGCAATCGAGCGACAGATCGACGCCCGCGCCGTGAGTGAGGTCGCGCAGTGCCGACACGGGATCTTCCTTGCCCGCGTCGATCACGCTGTCGGCGCCGAACTCTTCAGCCAATTTCATCCGCTCGGGCGACGTTTCCACTGCGATGACGCGAGCGCCCATCGCGGCGCCGAGCACGGTGGCTGACAGCCCCACCGGTCCCTGGCCGAAAACGGCCAGCGTATCGCCGCCACATAGTTTCATTCTCTTGAGAGCTGAATAAGCGGTGCCGGTGCCGCAAGCGACTGCGGCGCCCTCGGCGAACGAGAGCTCCTCGGGGAGCGGCACCAGCGTGCGCACCGGCACCTTCAGGTAATCCGCATGCCCGCCGTGTGCAGTGACGCCATAGACGGTGATGCCGGCGCGGCACAGCTGCGACCAGCCGGTGCGGCAATGCGCGCAGACGCCGCAGCCGGAATAGTGGTGATCCATTACCCGCTGCCCAAGCGGCGCTTGGCGCTCCGAGACACCCGGACCGCGCGCCACCACGACACCGCAGGGCTCATGGCCCGCGATGAACGGCTCCGCATTGCCGCCCAGTCCCAGCGCGGCCTGCGCGGCGCCCGGCGCTGAGCGATAGAACTTGAGGTCCGAGCCGCACATGCCGGAGGCCTTCATCTCGATCACCACCTCGCCCTCGCCGGGCGCGGGATCGGGGAAGCTCCGCAGCTCGACCCGGCGATCGCCGAGAAAAACGACGCCGCGCACGCGCGCTAGTTCTGGTGCGCGAGCTTGGTCTTCTTGCCCGGCTCCTTGCGGAGCGTCATCGCGGAGGCCGCGCCCTCGCCCTGCCACTCGCGCTCGTCGATCTTCTCGCCCAGGAAGTTGAGCTCGATCGTCACGTCGTCCGGATCCTTGAGGAAGATCTGGAAGAGCGGCGGCTTCGCCTCCGGAAAGCTGCGATAGTGCATCTCGACCTTGTTGCTCTGGATGCGGCCGCGCACTTGCCGCGGGTCCTTGGCGAGGAAGGCGATGTGGTCCACGGCGCCGGAGCCGGTGGTGCCCCTCGGGTGCTTCTTCAGCAGGAAGTGGTCGCGGATCTTGTTCGGCTGCTGGGACGCGAGGTGCACGCAGGTCTCGCCGTTCGTTTTCAGCCAGTAGCCCGGGAAGCCGAAATCCGGCCGCTGGCGGTCCACCTCCATGCCGAGCACGCGGCAGTAGAAGTCCTTGGTGCGCTCGAGATCCTTGGCGACGAGCAGGAAGTGATTCAGTTCGGTGATGGGCATGACGGTCTCCTCAATCGCTATGATTTTACCCATGGCACGATTGCTACCGCTGGTCTTCAGCGCGCTTGTCTCGCACGCCGCCGCGCAAAGCTTCGAGCCCTACGAGGGCCAGCCCGGGAAGGACGTCGTCTGGGTGCCGACGCGCCCGGCGCTGGTCGCGAGGATGCTCGATCTCGCGAACGTCGGCGAGGGCGACTTTGTCGTGGACCTGGGCTCGGGCGACGGGCGCATGGTGATAGCGGCGGCCAAGCGCGGCGCGCGCTCGCTCGGCGTCGAGTACCAGCCGGACATGGTGGCGCTCGCGCGGCGCAACGCCGCCGCCGCCGGCGTCGCCGAGCGCGCAACGTTCGTCCAGGGCGACATGTTCGAGGCCGACTTCTCGCAGGCGAGCGTGCTCGCGCTTTTCCTGCTGCCGACGAACCTGCGGCGGCTCGCGCCGAAGTTCCTGGAGCTCGCGCCCGGCACGCGCATCGTCGTGAACACCTATCGCATCGAAGGCTGGGACGAGGAGACGAGCTCGGATCTTGGCGATGCCTGCGCGAGCTGGTGCACGGCGCTCCTCTACCTCGTGCCCGCGAAAGTATCGGGGACGTGGCACCTTCCGGCCGGCGAGCTCGAGCTCGCTCAGGAGGTGCAGCGCATCACCGGCACGCTCACCGGCCCGGACGGGCGCAGGGCGAGCATCACTGGGCGCCTGAGCGGCGATCGCATCCGCTTTACCGTCGCCGGCAGCGGCGACTACAGCGGGCGCGTGCACGGCGCCGAGATGGCCGGCGAGGCGAAGGGCAGCTTCTCCGGCTACTGGAAAGCCACGCGTCTCAATTCGGGGACGGAGCCCGAACCCAATCGGGGACGGAGCCCGAAATAGATCGGGCTCCGTCCCCGAATCAGTCGATTTCTAGGCGACGCTCGCCCACTTCGCCGCCAGCCGCTCGGCGCCGCGCAGTGAAAGCGCGAAGATCGTGTAGGTCGGGTTCGACGCGCCGGCAGTGGGGAAGATGCCCGGCCCGGCGATCCAGAGGTTCGCGATCTGGTGCGTCTGCCCGTAGCTGTTCACCACGGAATTGCCGGCCTGGGTGCCCATGATCGTGCCGCCCATGAGGTGGATCGTCGGCATCGCGCCGCGGCCGGACCACACCTCCTTGGCGCCGGTCGCCTTGGCGATCTTCAGCCCTTCCTCGAAATTCGCGTTCCAGACGGCGGCGGCGTCCTCGTCGTAGCTGTGCACGATGCGGCCGAGCGGCATGCCGAGCTCGTCCTTCTCCGCAGCGAGCTCGACGCGGTTCTCGATATTGGGCAGCTCCTCGCCGAAGGCGTTGAGGCGCGTCAGGCCGCGCGCGGCGCGCTTCATGAAGTCGTGGAGCTCCGGGCCGAAGAGATCGAGGCGCGCATTGGCGAAGCCGCCGAGGTCGGTCGTCTTCAGCGCCGAGCCCGCGACGATGAACGTGCTGCCGAAGGCGCCCTGGTGGCTCGTCTTCGGATAACGGTCGTAGGACATGAACTGCGCGCCGGTCGTGCCCAGATGGTTCTGCACGTCCTCGTCGAACAGCGCCCAGGTGCCGGAGGCGAAGTGGCACATCAGGTACTTGCCGACCAGCCCGCTCGCATTCGCGAGGCCGTTCGGGTGCTTCGGCGTCGCCGAGTTGAGCAGCAGCCGCGGGTTCTGCGCCGACCACGCCGCGAGCACCACGGCGCTCGCCGGCTGCACGTGGCGCTGTCGCGCCGCGTCGTAGTACTCGACGCCGCTCGCCTTCGTGCCTTCCTTGTTCATGAGCACACGCGTGACGGTCGAGCGCGCGCGCACCTCGGCGCCCGCACGGCGCGCGTCACCGAGATACGTGACGATCGGGTTGCTCAACGCGCCGATCGGGCAGCCGATGTGGCACCAGCCGTCGTAGATGCACGCCGGACGGCCTTTGTACTCTGTGGAATTCATGCCCACGCACGCGGGCACCAGCCGGATGCCGTGCTCCGCGCACGGCTTGACCCATACCTCGCCGTTGCGGAACGTTTTCATCGGCGGCATGGGGTAGGGCTTGCCCGCCGGCCGCCAGAGCTCCTCGGCCCCGGCATCGCCCGAAACGCCGACGTCCTGCGCCACCTTGTCGTAGTAGCGCGCGACATCCTGATACGAGATCGGCCAGTCGAGCCCGCGGTTGTGCTCGCTCTTCATCTTGAAGTCGGTCGGCAGCAGGCGCGGGAAATTCGCGAAGTAATGCAGCGCCGCCCCGCCGACGCCCCAGCCCGACTGGTAGCTGTAGCCGAACGGGTTCTTTCCTTCGAGGAGGAACGGCGCGCCGGCCGCCTTGATGCGCCGGCCCCAGATGTCGGAGCTGATGAGATCCGAGAGCTGCCAGTCCGGGCCGGTTTCGAGCACCACGACCTTTTTGCCGGCTCTCGCGAGCGTCGCCGCATACACAGCGCCGGAGGCGCCGGCGCCGACGACGACTGCATCCACCTTTTCGCCGAATTTTCCCGGGGTGGCCATCTCACCACCTCTTGAGCGGCATGATGTGCGCCTGATAGGGGATGCCGAGCGCTTCGTAGCCCTCGACGGTGCCGTACACCACGTCGACGGCGTCGCTGCGCAGCACGAAGTAGACAAAGCCCGAGGGCGGGCCTTGCCATCCCTGGAGCTTGTTCTGCCGCATGAGGCTCACAAAGTCGCGCTGCGCATCTGCCGGTAGCCGGGCGAAACGCTGATCGCTCTGGGCCGCGGCGGCCTTGTCGATCGCGCCGATCGCCGCCTTGTAGAAGTCGGCGTACGGCGGCCGGACGTTGAGGATGCGCGCCTCCAGGAGCGCTTCCTCCGGCGGCACGGAAATCTGCTGATCGACGAAGTGCGCGATGCCCGCGTCGCGCGCGCCCGGCACGAGCGTCTCGCCGATCGCTTCCAGCGTCTCGGCTTGGCTCGCCTGCAGCAGGCGGTAGGGCACGCCTCGTGCCCGCGCTTCGCGCGGCGTGAGCAGGACCTGCGCGCCGCCAACGGTGAATGCGAGCGCGCCGAGCGCCGCGCCGCGCATGAAGTCGCGTCTTCCGACCATGGCTGCCTCCTCCCGGGAAACGGCTCAGTCCACTATACGCCGGGAAAATTCATTTACTCTAGCGGCATGACGACCAACAGCCTTCTGGCGATGGCGCTCGGCTTGGCGCTAGGCGCCTGCGCCACCGCGGCAGACGTGGACAAGGCGCGGAACTCCTGGCAAGGCGCGAGC
>DASQIG010000079.1:0-7334 GCA_035631735.1 Burkholderiales bacterium
GGCTCGATGCTCGGCTCGGGCGCGGTCATCGTCATGGACGAGCGTACCTGCATGGTACGGGCGCTCGAGCGGCTGTCGTACTTCTACTTCGAGGAATCGTGCGGCCAGTGCACGCCCTGCCGCGAGGGCACGGGCTGGCTCTACCGCGTGGTGAATCGCATCGAGAACGGCGCAGGGCGCATGGAGGATCTCGCGCTGCTCGACAACGTCGCCGACAACATCGCCGGCCGCACCATCTGCGCGCTCGGCGACGCTGCAGCGCTGCCGGTGAAGAGCTTCATCAAGCATTTCCGCGACGAGTTCGTGCACCACATCCAGCACAAACGGTGCCTGGTCACCGGTGAGACAGAGCCCCGCTGGGGCCGCAGCGGCGCGCATCTTCCCAAGGCGCTGAAGGAAGCCGCCTGATGGCGAACCTGCTCAAGGTCGAGATCGACGGCAGGATGATCGAGATGCCGCAGGGCGCGACCGTGATGGACGCGACCAACCAGCTCGGCATCTACGTGCCGTATTTCTGCTACCACAAGAAGCTCTCGATCGCCGCCAACTGCCGCATGTGCCTGGTCGAGATCGAGAAGGCGCCCAAGCCCTTGCCCGCCTGTGCGACGCCCGTCACCGACGGCATGAAGGTAAAGACGCATTCGCCGGCGGCGCAGAAGGCGCAGAACGGCGTGATGGAGTTCCTGCTCATCAACCACCCGCTCGACTGCCCGATCTGCGACCAGGGCGGCGAGTGTCAGCTGCAGGACCTCGCCGTGGGCTATGGGACGAGCAGTTCGCGCTACACCGAGGAGAAGCGCGTGGTCCTGCGCAAGGAACTCGGCCCACTGGTTGCCGCGGAGGAAATGAGCCGCTGCATCCAGTGCACGCGCTGCGTGCGCTTCGGCCAGGAGATCGCCGGCATCATGGAGCTCGGCATGGTGAATCGCGGCGAGCACGCCGAGATCGTGTCGTTCGTCGGCCGCGCGGTGGAGTCCGAGCTCTCCGGCAACATGATCGACATCTGCCCGGTCGGCGCGCTTACCTCGGAGCCCTTTCGCTACAAGGCGCGCACCTGGGAGCTGTCGCGACGCAAATCGGTTTCGCCGCACGACGCTTTCGGCTCCAACCTCATCGTGCAGGTGAAGCAGAACACCGTGATGCGCGTGCTGCCGCTCGAGAACGAGGCGCTCAACGAGTGCTGGCTGTCCGATCGCGACCGCTTCTCCTACGACGGCCTGAATGCGCCTGACCGCCTGCAGCGGCCGCTGGTGCGCACGCCGTCCGGCTGGGAAGAGGTCGACTGGCACGACGCGCTGCAGTTCGTCGCGTCGCACTTCAAGAACGAGGACATCGGCGTCCTCGCGTCGCCGCACTCGACGCTGGAAGAGCTGTACCTTGCCGGCAAGCTCGGCGCGGCCGATTTTCGCCTCCGGCATGCCGACTTCTCGGCAGATGGCAAACGCGCCGGCATCCCGTGGCTCGGGATGAGCATCCCGGAGCTCGAAAAGCTCGACCGCATCCTCATCGTCGGCTCGTTCCTGCGCAAGGAGAGCCCGCTCATCGCGGCGCGCCTGCGCCTTGCGGTGAAGCGCGGCGCGCGCGTGCATATGCTGCATTCGGCAGACGACGACTGGCTGATGCCGCTCGCCAGCCGCAGGATCGTGCGGCCCTCGGAGATCGCCGGCGCCATCGCCGGCTTCCGCGACGCGCTCGCCGATGGCAAGAACGCCGCGGTGCTGATCGGCGCCTGGGCCGAGCAGCATCCGCAGGCGGCGCAGATCCACGCCGCAGCGCAGGAGCTCGGCGTCAAAGTCGGGTTCATTGGCGAGGCGGCCAATTCGGTCGGCGGCTACCTCGCCGGGCTGCCGGCGGGCGGCAATCTCCACGATGTGCTCAGGAAGAAACATTTCATCGTGCTCGGCGCGGAGCCGGAGCTCGACTGCGCCGAGCCGCAGGCCGCGGCGGCTGCGCTCGGTGCCGCGAGGTTCGTGGTGCAGCTCTCGCCGTGGAAGACGGGGCTCGAGTACGCGAACGCCGTGCTGCCGATTGCGCCGTTCACCGAGACCTCGGGGACGTTCGTCAACATCGAGGGCCGCGCGCAGAGCTTCCATGCAACCGTGCATCCGCTGGGCGAGACGCGCCCGGGTTGGAAGGTGCTGCGCGTGCTGGGGAGCCTGCTTGGCCGGCGCGGCGTCGAGTTCGACACCATCGACGAGGTGCGCCGCGCCTGCCTCGAGGGCAAGGATCTGCGCAACCTGCTGTCGAACCAGAGCGGCGCGGCAGGCGCGGCCGCGGCGCCGCGCGGCGGCATCGAGCGCATCGCCGATGTGCCGATGTACTTCACCGATCCGCAGGTGCGCCGCTCGCCGCCGCTGCAGAAAACCCGGGAATCGCAGCCGCCGCGCGCCTGGATGAATGCGCGCATGCTGCAACGTCTGGGCGTGGCGGCCGGGCAGCCGGTGCTGGTGAAGCAGGGCAGCGGCGAAGCGCGGCTGATGGCGGCGCTCGACGACAAGCTGCCCGACGATTGCGTGCGCGTCTCGGCGGCGCACCCGACGACCGCGAAACTGGGCGCGATGTTCGGCACGCTGACGGTGGAAAAGGCCGTAGTGCGCGAGGCCGCCTGACTTTATGGGTCACATCGAATAATGCTGGACGCGCTGCTCAACTACAGCAACGCCAAGTTCGGGCCGACCTGGGGCCCCGCCGTGTACGCGACCGTGACGAGCCTCGCGTTCATTGTGGCGATCATCGTGCCGGTGATCCTCTCGGTGGCCTATCTGACGCTCTGGGAGCGGAAGCTGATCGGCTGGATCCAGGTGCGCATCGGCCCGAACCGCGTCGGCCCGCGGGGCCTGCTGCAGCCCTTTGCCGACGTGCTGAAGCTGCTCTTCAAGGAGATCATCCTCCCGACGAACGCCAACAAGGCGCTCTTTCTCCTTGGGCCGGTGCTCTTCATCATGCCCGCGGTTGCCGCGTGGGCCGTGATTCCGTTCTCGCCCGAGCTGGTGCTGGCGGATATCAATGCCGGCCTGCTCTACATCCTGGCGCTCTCGTCGATGGGCGTCTACGGCGTGATCGTCTCCGGCTGGGCGTCCAACTCGAAGTACGCATTCCTCGGCGCGATGCGCTCGGCCGCGCAGATGGTGTCCTATGAGCTGGCGATGGGCTTCGCGCTGGTCGTCGTGCTGATGGTCTCGGGGAGCCTCAACCTCTCGGACATCGTCTACGCGCAGGGGCGCGGCACGTTCGCCTCGATGGGGATCAACTTCCTGTCGTGGAACTGGCTGCCGCTCCTGCCGATGCTCGTCGTGTACTTCGTCTCGGGCGTGGCGGAAACCAACCGCGCGCCGTTCGACGTGGTGGAAGGCGAGTCCGAGATCGTCGCCGGCCACATGATCGAGTACTCCGGCATGACCTTCGCGCTGTTCTTCCTCGCCGAGTACATGAACATGCTCATGATCTCGACGCTCACCGCGGTCATGTTCTTCGGCGGCTGGCAGGCGCCGATCGACTCGTGGCTCTTCAACCTGATCCCGGCGTTCTGGTGGCTGGTGATCAAGGTGTTCTTCATCGTCTCCATGTTCCTGTGGATCCGCGCCACCTTCCCGCGCTACCGCTACGACCAGATCATGCGGCTGGGCTGGAAGGTGTTCATCCCGCTCACGCTGGTCTGGATCGCCGTCATCGGCATCTGGATGCAGACGCCGTGGAATATATGGGAGTAATGCTGTCATGACGCGCCTGATGGAGTTTTTCCGTGCGTTCATGCTGGTCGAGCTGTTCCGCGGGCTCGCGCTCACCGGGCGGCATATCTTCGCGCGCAAGATCACGGTGCAGTTCCCCGAGGAGAAGACGCCGCAGAGCCCGCGCTTCCGCGGGTTGCATGCGCTCAGGCGCTATCCGAACGGCGAGGAGCGCTGCATCGCCTGCAAGCTCTGCGAGGCGGTGTGCCCGGCGCTCGCCATCCACATCGAATCGGAGCAGCGTGCCGACGGCACGCGGCGCACTACGCGCTACGACATCGACCTCACCAAGTGCATCTTCTGCGGCTTCTGCGAGGAGGCCTGCCCGGTGGATGCGATCGTCGAGACGCGCATCCTCGAGTACCACGGCGAGAAGCGCGGCGATCTCTACTACACCAAGCCGATGCTGCTCGCCGTCGGCGACCGCTACGAGGAGCAGATCGCCCGGGACCGCGAGGCCGACGCCCGCTTCCGCTGAACGACAAGAAGAATGTTCGAAAGCGCCATCTTCTACGCCTTCGGGACGGTGCTGTTGCTGTCGGGCGTGCGCGTTATTACCGCGCGCAACCCGGTGCACGGCGCGCTGTTCCTGGTGCTCGCGTTCTTCACTGCCGCAGGGCTGTGGCTGCTGCTGCGCGCGGAGTTCCTCGCCATCGCGCTCGTCGTGGTCTACGTCGGCGCGGTGATGGTGCTGTTCCTGTTCGTCGTGATGATGCTCGACATCAACCTCGAGCGCGTGCGCGAGGGCTTCTGGCGCAACCTGCCGCTCGCGCTCTTCGTCGGCGTCGTCATGGTGTGGGAGATGGTGACGGTCGTCGCCTACCACTACTGGGGCACCGGCACGCCGGCCCCGGTGCCGGCGCGCTATAGCAATACCCGGGCGCTGGGCTTGGTGCTGTACACGGACTATGCCTACGCGTTCGAGATCGCCGCGGTGATCCTGCTCGTCGCCATCATCGCGGCGATCGCGCTGACGCTGCGCCGGCGCAAGGACACGCGTGGCTACCGCCCGACCGAGCAGCTGCGCGCACGGCGCGAGGAGCGCGTGCGCCTGGTAGCAATGCCGGTGGAGAAGGAATAGGAGCGCAAAGGCAGGAATGACGCTCGAGCTCTCGCATTACCTCACCCTGGCGGCGATCCTCTTCGCCATCAGCGTGGTCGGCATCTTCTTGAACCGCAGGAACCTGATCGTGCTGCTGATGGCGATCGAGCTGATGCTGCTCGCGGTGAACCTCAACTTCATCGCCTTCTCGCACTTCCTCGGCAATGCCGCCGGGCAGGTTTTCGTCTTCTTCATCCTGACGGTCGCGGCCGCCGAATCGGCGATCGGGCTGGCGATCCTGGTGGTGCTGTTTCGCAACCTGAACACCATCGACGTCGAAGACCTCGACTCGCTGCGCGGATGAAAGAGCTCGCCGTCACCGCCGCCTTTGCGCCGCTCATCGGCGCGCTCATCGCCGGGCTTGGCGGGCGCTGGATCACCCGCCAGGGCGCGCACACCGCGGCGATCTTCTCGGTGCTGCTCTCGTTCCTCGCTTCGTGCGTCATCTTCTGGCGCGTGCTGCAGGGCGAGACGTTCAACGACACCGTCTACACCTGGCTCACCACGCCGGACTACCGTTTCCAGATCGGCTTCCTCATCGACCGGCTGACCGCGCTGATGATGGTCGTCGTGACGTTCGTCTCGCTGATGGTGCATGTCTACACCATCGGCTACATGGCCGACGACCCGGGCTACAAGCGGTTCTTCTCCTACATCGCGCTCTTCACCTTCTGCATGCTGATGCTGGTGATGGCGAACAACTACCTGCAGCTGTTCTTCGGCTGGGAGGGCGTCGGCCTCGTCTCCTACCTGCTGATCGGCTTCTGGTACACGCGAGAGAGCGCGATCTATGCGGGCCTGAAGGCGTTCCTCGTCAACCGCGTCGGCGACTTCGGCTTCATCCTCGGCATCGCGCTGATCCTCAGCAACTTCGGCACGCTGGACTATGCGCCGGTGTTCGCCGCGGCGCCGAAGAGCGACGCGCCGATGACGCTGATCTGCATCCTGCTTTTCATCGGCGCGATGGGCAAGAGCGCGCAGTTCCCGCTGCACGTCTGGCTGCCGGACTCGATGGAAGGCCCGACGCCGATCTCGGCGCTGATCCACGCCGCGACCATGGTGACCGCCGGCATCTTCATGGTGGCGCGCATGTCGCCGCTCTATGAGCTCTCGCAGACCGCTCGCTCGCTGGTCCTCGTCATAGGAGCGGTGACGGCGCTCTTCATGGCGCTTATTGCGCTCACGCAGTACGACATCAAGCGCGTGGTCGCCTACTCGACGCTCTCGCAGCTCGGCTACATGGCCGCCGCGCTCGGCGCCTCGGCCTATTCCGCGGGGATCTTCCACCTGATGACGCACGCGTTCTTCAAGGCGCTGCTGTTCCTCGCGGCGGGCTCGGTGATCATCGCGCTGCATCACGAGCAGGATATGCGGCGCATGGGCGGGTTGCGGCACTACATGCCGTGGACGTACTGGACGCTCCTCATCGGCGCCATCTCCTCCGTTGGCATCCCGGGCTTCGCCGGCTACTACTCCAAGGACACGATCATCGAGGCGGTGCACGCCTCGAGCACGCCGGGCCATCTGTTCGCCTATCTCTGTGTGCTGTGCACCGTGTTCGTCACCGCGACGTACACCTTCCGCCTGGTCTTTCTCGCCTTCCACGGCGAGCGACGCTTCGACCTCGATCATCCGCCGCGCGAGTCGCCGCCGGTGGTCACCGGACCGCTCGTGCTGCTCGCCGTTCCGTCGGTCGCAGCCGGCTGGGTGGTCGGGTCGGTCGTCTACGGCGACTACTTCCAGGGCGCGCTGCCGCGCGTGGAGGAGGAGTTCCACGGTGTCCTCGCATACACGCTGCACGGCCTGGTGTCGCTGCCGTTCTGGCTGGGCGTCCTCGGCATCGGCACTGCGTGGTTCCTCTATATAAAGCGCCCGGGGCTGGCGAAGCGCATTGCGATCGGGCTCGGACCGCTCTATGCGCTGGTCGAGCGCAAGTACGGCTTCGATGAGCTCTATGCCTGGCTGTTCGCCGGCGGTGCACGCAACGTCGGCAAGGGCTTGTGGCGCGCCGGCGACGTCGTGGTGATCGACGGCGTAATGGTGAACGGCTCGGCGCGCGTCGTCGGCTGGTTCTCGTCCGTGGTGCGGCTGCTGCAGACCGGGCTGCTCAACCAGTACGCCGTGGCGATGCTGTTCGGCGTGATGATCCTCGCCTTCTGGTTCCTGCGGAAGGCGGCGTAGTGCTGCTCTCGGCTGCCATCTGGATCCCGATCGTCACCGGCGTGCTGGTGCTGTTTGCCGGCGATCGCAATCCGTGGATGCGCTGGATCGCGCTCGCAGGCAGCGTGCTGGGCTTCGCGGTCACCGTGCCGCTGTGGACCGGCTTCGACGCCACCAGCAGCGCGATGCAGTTCGCCGAGCTCCACCGCTGGATCGAGCGCTTCAACATCAATTACCACCTCGGCATCGACGGCATCTCGCTGCTCTTCATCCTGCTCAACAGCTTCATCACCATCCTGGTGGTGATCGCCGGCTGGACCGCGATCGAGTCGCGCACCGCGCAG